>JBKPBQ010000283.1:0-9121 GCA_046726955.1 Acidobacteriota bacterium | reverse complement strand
ATCGGGCGGCGGGCGAAGTCGTCGAGGACGGCGTCGAAGCCGAAGAAACCCGTCCGTCCGGCCACCCATTCCGCGGCGAGGACCGCTCCGAGCGCGAACCCGCGGCGGCTGCGCGCGCGGTGCTCGAGCAGGATCTCGTCGGCTCCGGAGTCGAAGCCCACTGTGTGCTCTCCGACGATGCCGCCGGCGCGCACGGAGGCGACGTGGAAGGCGCCGTCCGGAAGACTGCTCTCCACGACTTGCGTGCCGCGCCGGGCAGTAGCCTCCTCGACGATCGAGACGAGCACCCGGGCCGTGCCGGAGGGCGCGTCTTTCTTGTGCCGGTGGTGCTGCTCGAGCACGAAGGGATCGTAGTCCGGGAATGGCGCGAGGTGCCGTGCCGCGTCGCGCACGATGCGATAGAAGAGGTTCACGCCCAGCGAGAAGTTCGGGGCGTGGACGAGACCGCCTCCCGCGCGCTCGACTATGCGTCGTAATTCCTCGAGGTGGTCCTGCCAGCCCGTCGTCCCCACCACGTAGCGCGCTCCCGCCGCCATCGCTAGAGACACATTGCCCAGGACCGCCGCGGCCTGCGTGAAGTCGATCCCGACCGCGCAGTCCGGCGGAAACGTGCCGCGCGGCGGTACGACGCTCTCGTGGCCGCGCTCCCGCAGGACGGCCTCGACCTCGCGGCCCATCTTGCCGCGGCCAACGACGGCGACCCTCAACGCGCGCCCCCGAAGAACTCCTGGTGCAGCCCGCGCACCGCCTGGTCGGCCTGCGTCTCCGCGACCACGAAGGAAACGTTCACGTCGGACGCGCCGAACGAGATCATGACGATGTTCACGTCGCGGAGGGCCTGGAAGATACGTCCCGCGAGGCCCGAGCGGCGGAGGAAGGCGCGGCCCACCACGCTGACGATGGCCATGTTGTGCATGAGGCGGACTTCGCCCAGGGGGGCGAGGTCGTTCTGGATCGCGGGAAGGCTCGCCGCGTCGTCCACCGTCAGCGAGATCGAGACCTCCGAGGTCGCGATGAGGTCGACGGCCGTGCGGTGGCGCGCGAAGACCTCGAAGACGCGCGCGACGAACCCGTGGGCCATCAGCATCCGCGGCTGGGAGATGAGGACGACCGAGATCCCCTTCTTGAAGGCGATGGCCCGCGGCTCGCCCTCCGACCCGCCGGCGTCGCGGGTGATGAGCGTGCCGGGGGCGGCCGGATTCAGCGAGCTCAGGATGCGGACGGGGATGCCCTTCTCGACGGCGGGCCGGATGGTCGCGGGGTGGAGGACCTTCGCGCCGAAGTAGGCGAGCTCGGCCGCCTCGTCGAAGCTCACCTCCGGGATGACTCGGGCGGCCGGAACGATCCGCGGATCGATCGTCATCATGCCGTCCACGTCGGTCCAGATCTGTATCTCCTCGGCGTCCAGGAGCGCGCCGAGGAGGGCGGCGGACCAGTCGGACCCGCCGCGTCCGAGGGTGGTGGTGACGCCGTCGCGGGTGGCGCCGATGAAGCCGCCGAGCACCGGGACGGCTCCCGCCTCGAGCAGGGGGACGACCGTGGCCCGGACCTTGCGCCGCGTGTCGTCCATGAGGGGGAGGGCGCGGCCGAAGCTGTCGTCGGTGACGAGCACGGCGCGAGCGTCGAGCGCGCGGGTGGGGAGGCCGGCCTGCTCGAGCGCAGCCGCGGCGATCTCGCATGACAGGCGCTCGCCCATCGCCGAGATCGCGTCGAGCGAACGCGGAGTGAGCTCCTCCAGGTAGTGCACGCCGGTGTAGAGCGTCCGCAGCTCGCCCGCCACCGCCGCCACGTGGGCGAGAAGCCGGCTCCGCACGTCGCCCGCGGGAACGAGGTCGCGAATGACTTCCTCGTGGCGAGCGATCACGTCCTTGAGGACGCTCTCGCTCGCGGGGTCGCGGTGGAGGGCGAAGCGCGCGCCGCGGATGAGGAGGTCCGTGACGCCGCCGAGGGCGGAGACGACGAGGACCGGCCGCTGGGCGAGGCGCTCGCGCACGCGTGCGGCGACGCCCCTCATCCGCTCGGCGGAACCCACGGAGGTCCCGCCGAATTTCATGACGATCACGGGAGCAGGCCGCGGGCCTGCAGCAGCTCGCCGTTCAGGATGGCCACCCCGGCCGCTCCGCGAATGGTATTGTGGACGAGGGCCTGCAGCTTCAGGCCGAAGAGGCGATCCTCGCGGACGCGGCCCACGGAGACCGCCATGCCTCCCTCCCTGTCGCGATCGAGGCGGGGCTGCGGGCGGTCCTGCGCCGTCATCACGTGGATGGGCTGGCGCGGAGCGGTGGGGAGCTCGCGCTCCTGGGGCTCGCCGCGGAAGCTCCGGAGCGCCTCCACCGCCTCGCTGACCGTCGCCTTGCGCGAGGGCCGGACGAAGACAGTCATGGAGTGTCCGTCCGCGACGGCCACGCGGTGCACGGACGCCGAGATGGGGAAGGCGGCGTGCGAGAACTCACCGTTCTCGAAGCGGCCGAGGATCTTCTGGGGCTCGCTCTCGATCTTCTCCTCCTCGCCGCCGCCGATGAAGGGAACGATGTTGTCGGCCACGTCGAGAGAAGCGACGCCGGGATAGCCGGCGCCGGAGAGCGCCTGCAGCGTCACCACCGCCACCGAGTCGAGGCCGAACGCGGCCTGGAGGGGAGCGAGGGCCATGGCCAGTCCCACGACGCTGCAGTTCGGGTTCGTGACGACATACCCTCCGCCGGTGCGCTGGCGCTGCACGCCCACCGCGTCCAGATGGCCGGGATTGATCTCGGGCACGAGGAGGGGCACGTCGGCGTCCATCCGGTGGTTGCGCGAGTTGGAGACGACGGCGTGGCCGCGCGCCGCGAGCGCGGTCTCGGCCTCACCGGCCACCGAGGAGTCGAGGCCGGAGAAGAGCAGCTTGGAGCGGAAGGGCCCGTCGATGGATCCCACCGTGAGGTCGGCCACGCGCGCGGGCGGGGCGTCGGGGAGCCGCCAAATGCACGCGTCGCGGTACGTCTTGCCCGCGGAGCGGTCCGAGGCCGCGACCTCGGCCACCTCGAACCAGGGATGCTCCGCGAGGAGCTGGATGAACCGCTGGCCCACCGCTCCGGTGGCGCCCAGGATGCCGACGGGGATCTTGGCCATATGAACTTCCCATTTTATTTCAGCCGTGCCCCGGCGAGAAGCCCGGCCCGGGCGAGGCCCGGCTGTAGAATCGCGGGCGGAGGCCCTTTATCGATGCGGGTCGTCGACAGGCGCGAGCAGGAGCGGCGTGAGGAGTACCTGCTCGCGCCCCACGGGATGCGCAGCGCGCGCAGCCGCGGCCGGCGCTACCCGGAAGAGGAGCACACCATCCGCACCTGCTTCCAGCGCGACCGCGACCGGGTGGTGCACAGCTCGTCCTTCCGCCGGCTGGAGTACAAGACCCAGGTCTTCGTGAACCACGAAGGCGACAACTACCGCACTCGGCTCACCCACAGCCTCGAGGCCGCGCAGATCGGGGGCACGGTGGCCCGGGCCCTCGGCCTGAACGAGGAGCTCACGGAGTGCCTGGTCCTCGGCCACGACCTCGGGCACACCCCGTTCGGGCACTCCGGCGAGCGGGCGATGGACGAGCTCATGAAGGACCACGGCGGCTTCGAGCACAACCGCCAGACCCTCCGCATCCTCGAGGTGCTGGAGCGCCGCTATCCGGACTTCCCCGGGCTGAACCTCACCTGGGAGGTCCGCGAGGGGATCATCAAGCACAAGACGGACAGCGACGCCACCGCTCCCGACGAGTACGCGCCCGGGCAGGCGCCCACCCTCGAGGCCCAGCTCGTCGACTTCGTGGACGAGATCGCCTACAACAACCACGACGTCGACGACGGGATCGCCTCCGGCATGTTCCCCGTCGAGCAGATCCGCGCCGTCGGGCTCTTCCGGGAAGCCCACGACGCCGCCCTGAAGCAGGGGATCGAGGACGAGCGGATCCTCCGCCACCAGGTGGTCCGCCGCATCATCAACCGCTGCGCGGAGGACCTCATCACGAGCACCCTCCGAAACCTCCAGGAGGCGCACGTCGGATCGGTGGACGACGTGCGCGGCGCGGGTGGCCGGCTCGTCTCCTACTCCGCGGAGATGACCGAGCACGTGCGCGAGCTCAAGGAATTCCTGCTGCGGAGCATGTACCGTCACTACCGCGTCGTCCGCATGGGAGACAAGGCGGGCCGGATCCTCCGCGATCTCTTCGGCTCCTACATGGCGGAGCCCCGGCAGCTTCCCCCGCACTTCCAGGAGCAGATCGAGCGGGACGGGGTGGCGCGCGTCGTGTGCGACTACATCGCGGGGATGACGGACCGCTTCGCGGTGGACGAGCACCAGAAGCTGTTCGACCCCACGGTGCGGGTCTAGACGGCGGCGGGAGGCGAGGCGGGCAGGGGCCGGCCCTCCTTCTCGCGGATGCGCTGCCAGAGATACTCGTTCACGGGCGTCGGGACGCCGGCGCTCTCACCTTCCTGCACGACCGCGCCGCACAGCGCATCGATCTCGGTGCGGCTGCCGCGGGCGAGGTCGTGGAACATCGGAGAGTGGCTGGACGCGAGGCTTTCGGCGCTCCCCACGACGAGCGAGGCCGGGTCGTCCCCGAGGTCGATCCCGCGGGCGAGGGCGACGGCGCCCACCTCGCGCGCGGCCCTGAAGAGCGTCTCGCAGGGCTCGGGCGTCTCCAGGAGCGCGCCGGCGGCGCGCGCGGTGAGGGCGGAGAGCGGCTCGAGCGCGCACGCCACCGCCAGGCGCGTCCAGACGAGCCGGTCCATCTCCGTCGTGACCTCGGTCTCGAGACGCGAATCGCGCAGGAGCGCGGCCACCTCGGCGACCGCGGGCGCAGCGTCGGGCTCCCGGCCGAGGACGATCCGCCCCTGCGTCACCTTCACCTCGCCTGGCCCGAGCACGGACGCGCCGAGGAACGAGATCCCGTGGCCGACGCGGCCCTCGCCGGCCGCCGCCTCCAGCGTCTCCCGGTTCCCGAGCCCGTTCTGGAGCGTGACGAGGAGGCTGCTGGGCAGCAGGCAGCGCGCGGCCGTGCGTGCGATCCGCTCGGTCTGGTGGCTCTTGACGAGGACGACGACCACGTCGGCGGGACCGAGCGGTCCCGACAGGGGGCTGACGCTCACGTGCGCCGACCAGACGCCGCTCGGCTCGTCCACGACAATGCCATGGGTGGCGATGGCGTGGAGGGCTTCGGGCCACGTGCCCACGAGAGTCACGGAAGCCCGGCCGAAGCGGGCGAGATGGGCTCCGATCGCGCAGGCGAGGGCGCCCGTTCCGAGGATCGTAACCCGGGGACCGCGGGGGCTCAGGAGTATCTCCGCGGTCGGCCACGTTAGCACCGGCGTCGGCGCGTCGTCCACAGGGGCCTGTGGATGGAAGGTGCGGACCCTGTGCACCGCTTGTGGATTCCACGTGCAAGCCCCAGTCGCTGTTGTGGATGCGCTGTCGGGAAGCTGTGGAAATCCGCCGCGGAGGCTGCGGAAGACCGGCCGTCGTGCGGCGAGTCTCCTGTGGAAAGACGGTGGGAAAGCCGAGAGTGGACGTGGAAGACTCAGCGCCCGCCGTGGATAAGCCCGCGGGATCCGTGGAAAACCCCGTGGCCGCTGTGGAAAAGCCGCGCACATCGCCGGCGGGTGGGTGGCTGCTTCGCGCGAGCGTGGCCCTCGTCGTGAGTGCGGCCGTCGCGGGACTCTCGTCGGCCGCGCTGAGCGTTCTCGCCGGGCGGCTCAACCCGGCCTTCTCCTTCATGGCGCTCGCCCTGGGCCTGGTGGTGGGGGCGATCGCCGGGCGTTCGCTCAGCCTCGCTTCGGAGACGTCGGATCCACCGGGACTCGCGAGCCGGCTCGCCCTCTTCGCCTTCCTCGCCGTCGCGCTACGCCAGTTCCTCGGCGTCTGCTTCGAAAGCGACGGATCCGTCCTGACGCTCCTGCCGAACAACTACGGCGACCTGCCGCTGCACTGGACGTACGTGGCGTATCTCGCCCGCGGCGCGAGCTTCTGGCCGGACAACCCGATCGCGGCGGGTGAGCGCCTCCGCTATCCGTTCGGCATGGACCTCGTGTCGGCGCTCGCGGTCCAGCTCGGGATGAGCGTGCCCTTCGTCTTTCGCGTCATGGGCCTCGCGGCCTCCGCCGTGGCTGCCCACGCGCTCTACTTGTGGGGCCGCGGCTTCGCCCTGGCCGCGTTCCTCTTCTCCGGCGGCTGGGCGGGTCTGCGGCTGGCGACGGGCGCCGGCCTCGTGGACCCCGCGGCGTCGCTCGCGTGGAAGAACCTGTTCCTCGCTCTCTTCGTGCCGCAGCGCGGCTTCCTGTTCGCGCTGCCGGCCGGCCTCCTTCTGCTCTGGAGCTGGCGGAGGCGCTTCCTCCGCGCCGAGGCCGGCCTGCCCGCGTGGGTCGAAGGCGTCCTGTGGGGAGCGATGCCCCTCTTCCACCTCCACACGTTCCTCTTCGTCTCCCTGGTGGGCGCGCTCTGGGCCGTAGCCGGCCGACGCCTGAAGGAAGCCTTGCCGCCGCTCGGCTGGGCGCTCGTTCCCGCGACGTGGTCCGTCTTCGAGGTCACGGAACGATTTCGCGCCGCCTCGCTCGTCTGGTGGAAGCCGGGCTGGGTGATCGAGTCGCAGAATCCCGTCGTCTTCCTCGCCTCGAACTTCGGCCTCTGGCTCCCGCTCGTGGTCGTGGCTCTGGGCCAGGCGTGGCGGCAGCGGGACCGCGAAGCCCTCCTCACGGTCGGACCGGGGCTCTCGCTCTTCGCGCTCCTCTTCTTCGTGATGCTCGCTCCCTGGGACTGGGACAACACGAAGGTCATGCTGTGGTGCTTCCTCGTCGTCCTGCCTGCCACGTTCGAGCTCGTCCTGCGTCCGCTCGGGCCGTGGCTCCGCCCCGCCCTCGTCCTCCTGCTCCTCCTGCCGGGCGCCGTCACTGTCCTGAAAGCGTCGCTTCCGGGGGGACTCCGCATCGTCGTGGCCGATCGGGCCGAGCTGGAAGGCGTGTGCGGCGCGGTGAGCGCGCTCGACCCGGCCGAGCGCGTGGCGGTCGCTCCGACGTTCAACCACCCGGTGGGCTTGTGCGGCCAGGCCATCCCCGTCGGCTACGGCGGACACCTCTGGAGCCACGGCATCGACGGCCGGGAGCTCGAGCGGAAGGTCGACCAGCTCATGTGGGGAGAGCCGGGGTGGGCCGAGGCCGCGCGCGCTCTCGACGTGCGCGCCGTCTTCTGGGGCCCGCGCGAGCACCAGGCCTATCCGTCGTCGCCTCGCCCCTGGGAGTCGAGCGGCCGCCGCATCGCCGCCGGCCCGTGGGGCGACCTCGTCCTCTTGCGACCGGATCCGAAGCCCGATCGATAGGGTGGGCGGTTCAGCCGCGGCGCAGCAGCACGACGGCGAGAGCGACGAGAACGAGCGCGCCGCCGGCGAGCGTCCACGGTGTTGGGACCTCGCCGAACGCGAGGTAGGCGAGGAACGACGCGCCCAGCGGCTCTCCGAGCAGGAAGAGGCCGACGGTGGGGGCCGCGAGCCGGCGCAGGGAGAGGTTGACGAGGCCGTGGCCGCCCAGCGTGGGCACGAGGGCGAGGAGGAGGAAGAGCGTGAACGTCCGCGCGGGATAGCCGGTGAAAGGCACGCCGTACGCGGCGCAGAGCCCGGCGAGCACCAGCGCCGCCGTGCCCCACACGCCGAGGAGGTAGGCCCGGAGGGGCAGCGCCTCGCGCAGGCCGCGGCCGATCACGTGGTAGCCGGCGAGCGTCACCGCGCCGGCGAGCGCGAGAAGGTTTCCCGCGAGCGACCCCGGCGAGCCCGTCCAGTCGCCGTAGGCGATGAGGGCCGCCCCGACCAAGGCGACGCCGATCGCGCCGAGAACGGCGGGCGCCACGCGCTCGTGGAGGAAGGCGCGCGTGAATCCCACGGCGAAGAGGGGCGCCGTGTTGACGAGGAGCACGGAGGACGCAATCGACGTGGAGGAGAGGCTCGCCACCCACGTCGCGAAGTGGAGAGCGAGGACGATCCCCGAGAGGAGGAGGACGAGCCCCTGGCCCCGCGTGAGCTTAGGCCACGCCTGGCGGGCGTCTCCGGCCGCGAAGGGAGCGAGGCAGAGCGCGGCGAGCCCGATGCGGTAGAAGGACACGGCCAGCGGCGGCGCCGCCGCGAGCCGGATGAGGACGGAGCCGAAGGAGACGAGGACGACCGCGAGGACGAGGGGGACGTAGGCCGAGCGGCTCATCCGTGGGGAAGAAGCGCCTCCGCGGCCCGGTGGAGCGCTTCCTCCAGCCGGTCCCCGCGCTCGCCCGCCCCCTGCGCGAGGTTTCCCTTGCCGCCGCCCCGTCCCTCGAGGAGCTCGAGGGCGATGCGGAGGAGCGCGGGGACGTCGTGGCCGAGGCCCTCGGTCTGGGCGAAGACGAGGTGCGCCTTGTCGCTGCGGCTGCCGAGGAGAGCCACGCACGGCGAGAGGCGGACGATCTGGAGCGCGAGCGTTCGGAGATCGTTGACCGCCCAGCCCTCGTAGAGCGCGACGACCGTGGCGGGCGCGCCCGGAGGAGGCGCCGTCGTCTCCGCGAGCAGCCGGCGCGCCTCGCCTTCGAGGGCGCGGTCGGTGAGGTCGCGAACGCGCTTGTCCGCCTCCGCGACACGCTCCACCATCCGTGACGCCGCCACGGGCAGGTCGTCGATCGGCGTCGAGAACGTCCGGGAGAGGCCGTCGAGAACCGCATTGCGCGCTCGGCTCGCGTCGAGCGCGCGCTGGCCGCACACGAACCGTATGCGGCTGCCTCCCTTGTAGCGCTCGCGCCCGAGCACGAGGATCACGCCGACCTCGGAGGTCGACCGCGGGTGCGTCCCGCCGCACGGCTGGCGGTCGAAGCCTTCGGCCTCGACGATCCGGACGGCGTCCGCCGCGTCCGGCGGCGGCTCGATGCCGAGGGCACGGACCTCGGCGGCGCTGACGGTCTTCACGGAGACGGGTCGTCCTTCCCAGACGACCTCGTTCGCGCGCGCTTCGGCGGCGCGCGTCTCCGCGTCGCCCACCTCGCGGTCGAGGTCGATGGTTGAGGCCGCCGCGCCGAGGTGGAAGCTGACGGTCCGGGCGCTCGCGACCTCGACGAAAGCCCGCGAGAGCAGGTGCTGCCCGTGGTGCTGCTG
>JBKPBQ010000282.1:0-14517 GCA_046726955.1 Acidobacteriota bacterium | reverse complement strand
CCGCGTGGGGCCGCGCCCACGGCCCGTCTGCCCGCCGACACGACGCTCCGATCGCCGCCGCCAACCTCGCGTCGCCCATGCGATCGCGCCCTGGCACAGTCCCTGCTCTTCGCCGGTCCGAGGGAGGTGGATCATGCTGGTGGTGCGGGGGCTCCTGCTCGTGATCGGCGTCTGGATGGGAGTGGCCGCGGCGGCCGTCGTCGCCCGCGGGCTCTGGCTGCGGGGGCGCGCGCGACGGCGAAAGCTCGAAGGTCTCGAGGTGACGTACCCGGAGCCGCGGTTCCGGCTGGGTATAGCACTCGCGCTCGTCGCCGTCTTTCTTACGCTGCTCGCGAAGAGCCTCGTCCTCGTTCCTCCCGGTCACGTGGGCGTCCTCGTGAGCGATCTCTCTGGACCTCGCCCCGGCACGCTTCCCGCCGGCATCCACCTCGTGAAGCCCTTCGTCGAGGACGTCGCGCTCCACGACGTTCGCGAGCGCCTGCTCACCACGGACGGCCAGAACGGCGAGCCGCTGCGCGCGCAGACGAAGGAAGGTCTCGCGGTGGGGCTCGCGATCAGCGTCCGCTACCGGCTCGACCCCCAGAGGCTCGGCGAGACGCCGACGGGCCTTCCCCCGGGGGAGATGGTTCCGGCCGTCGTGGCCACCGTCTTCCGCCAGCTCGTGCCCGCCTACTCGGTGCGCGAGGTCTTCGCGGCCAAGCGCGAGGAGCTCCGCTCGCAGGCGGCGCGGCTCGTCACGGACAAGCTCGCGGAGGACGGCGTCGTCGTCCGGGAGGTCATGCTGCGCGACGTCGTCCTGCCCGCCGAGTACGCGAAGGGCCTCGAGGGCCTGCTGCTGAAGGAGCAGCAGAACGAGCGGATGGTCTACGACCTGCAGATCAAGGAGAAGGAGGTAAAGCAGGCGGAGCTGGAGGCGGAAGCCGACAAGGCTCGTCGCGTGAAAGAGGCGGAGGCCCAGGCCTCGGTGCGCGTGCTCCAGGCCAAGGCGGAGGCCGACGCGATGCAGCACACGCTGCCCCTCAAGGAGAAGCAGATCGAGCAGACGCGGCTGGAGGCGGAGGCCCGCAAGGAGGCGACGGTCAAGGCGGCGGAGGCAGCGGCCCAGGCCAAGGTGATCGACAGCAAGGCGGAGGTGGAGAGGAGCAACCTGCTCGCGGGCGCGGAGGCGCACCGCATCCGCGTGACGGCCGCCGCGGACTCGGAGCGGATGAAGCTCGAGTCGGACGTGCTGCGCGAGAACCCGCTGCTCATACAGAAGATCGTGGCGGAGCGACTGTCCGACAAGATGCAGATCATGATGGTGCCGATGGACGGCACGAACTTCTTCGCGAACGAGGTCTTCCGCGGGGCCGCGCTGCCGCTGACGACACCCGCCGCCACCGCGCGGCCGGAGGGCGAGAAGAAGGTCGCGCGCCGTTAGTCGGATGGCGGTCCGGGGCGCGGGACTTTATCCTTTCGCCCGTGCCCCGGGTCGTCCTGGTGATCAAGCGGAGCGTTCTCGCGCGCGGCGGCGCGGCCGCGCGCATGGCCCGCCGCGGAGACCCCACCGCGCGCCGCCTCCACGGGGCCGATCGCGAGCACGAGCGGACGGTCGCCGCCGTTCGCAAAGCGCTGCGCGAGCGGGGCCTCGGTGCCGAGGAGCTCAGCGGCGGCGCCCAGCCCCGGCGGGCGCAGCGGCTCCTCGCCCGCGCCGACCTCGTGATCTCGATCGGCGGCGACGGCACGCTGCTCGCCGCCTCTCACTACGTCGCCACAGGCGCTATCCTCGGCGTGAACTCCGCGCCCGGCGACAGCATCGGCCACTTCTGCTGCACGCGCCGCGCCGTCTTCGCGCCCACACTCGACGCGGTCCTCGAGGGCCGGCTGCGGCCGGTCGAGCTCGCGCGGCTCGCCCTTCGCCTCGACGGCCGGCTCCTCCGCGAGGCTGCGCTCAACGACGTGCTCGTGGCCCATCCTGTTCCCGCCGCCACCACTCGCTACCGCCTCACCGAGGGAGGGCGGACGGAAGAGCACAGGAGCTCCGGGATCTGGATCAGCACCGCCGCCGGGTCGACGGCAGGCATACGGTCGGCGGGAGGACGCGTCATGCCGCGCGGCTCGCGCCGCCTGCAGTACCTCGTGCGCGAGCTCCTGCGCGAGCCCGGACGGCGCTACCGCCTCGCCCACGGCTTCGTGGCGCCGCCCGCTGGTCTCACCGTCTCCTCCAAGATGCCGGAGGGCCTTCTCTGGATCGACGGCGCGCGGACCGTCTACCCGTTCCCGTTCGGCGCGCGCCTCGCCGTGGACACGAGCGCGCCCCCGCTGCACCTCTTCCCGCCCTTCCGCACCGTCTCACGGCCCTGACGGGCCGGATGCTATCGTCGGTCGTCCCATGAAGCGCGCCTTCGGCGACCTCGTCGCCCCCCGCGACCTCCTCGTGATCGGCGGCGGGATCTACGGCGCGGCCGCGGCGTGGGATGCGGCCCAGCGCGGCCTCCGGGTCGCGCTCGTGGAGCGCGACGACTTCGGGTCCGGCGTCTCCTGGAACAGCTTGAAGACGATCCACGGCGGCCTCCGCCACCTGCCCCACGGCGACGTGGCGAGCCTGCGCGAGTCGATGCGCGAGCGGCGGGCGCTCCTGCGCATCGCCCCCGAGCTCGTGCACCCGCTGGGCTTCCTCGTGCCCACTCGGGGATGGGGTGCGGAGAGCCGGGCCGCGCTCGCCGCCGGCCTCGTCCTCAACGACCTCCTGGCCTTCGATCGCAACTCCGCCCTCTCGGACGGTCAGCGCATTCCGCGCGGCCGCGTCCTCTCGCGCGAGGAGGCGCTCACCCTCGTGCCCGGCATGCCGAAAGAAGGCCTCACCGGCGCGGCCCTCTGGCACGACGCGCAGGTCGCCAGCAGCGAGCGGCTGACGCTCGCCTTCGTTCGCGCCGCTGTCGACGCGGGCGCCCTGGTCGTGAACCACGCGGAGGCGCTCGGCATCCGGCGCGACGGCGGCCGGGTGGTCGGAACCCTGGTGCGGGACGCGCTGACCGGCGGGGAGGTCACGGTCCCGGCCGACCTCGTCCTGGTGGCCGCCGGTCCCGCGACCGACGCGCTCCTCGCGGGCGCGGGTCTCAGCCGCCCTCCCGGGTCCTTCCTCCGTGCCCGTAACCTGGTCTTCGACCGACCTCCGGCCACGAGCCTGGCCGTGGGGGCGCGCAGCGGCGGACGGTACCTGTTCCTGGTCCCCTGGAACGGCCGGACGCTCCTGGGGACACATTACGAAGAAGACCGAGGCGGCCGTCCCGCCGGCGCCGTCGCCGCCTTCCTCGAGGAAGCCCGGGTCGCCTTCCCGTGGGCGGGCCTCGAGGCGCGCGACCTCGCACTCGTTCACGAGGGCCTCGTGCCGGGGGAGGGGGGGGCCGAGGGGCTCCACCGCGCGGGCCGTCTCCACGACCACGCCAAAGAGGACGGGATCGAGGGACTGCTCTCGGTCGTGGGGGTCAAGTACACGACAGCACGAGGTGTGGCCGAGAAGGCCGTGGACCTGGCGCTCCGCAAGCTCCGTAAGCATGCGGCCGCCTGCCGAACCGCGGTGACCCCGCTGCCGCACGCCCGGCTGCTCACGGGCTCGCTCGCCGAGCGGACGCGCCGGGCCGTCGAGGAAGAGATGGCCCTGACCCTCGACGACCTCGTCCGGCGGCGCCTAGACCTGGGGACCGCCGGGCCGCCTGCCGCCGCCGACCTCGAGACGGTGGAAGCGGTGGCGGCGGCGCTCCTCGGCTGGGACGACGCGCGGCGGGCCGCCGAACGCGGAGCGCTGGCGCAGGTGTACGCGAAGCCCCTGCTAGAATGACGCATGCCGTCGGAGCGCAAGGTCCGGACGGGCGCCCCCGCCGTCGACGCCCGCGCGCAGGACCGCTCGATCCGCGCCCTCATGTCCCTCGTGGACGACCTCACCGTAGAGCGCGAGGAGGAGGGTCTCCTGCGCTCGACGCTGGAGCACGTCGTGAGCTCGCTGGGCTTCGCGAGCGGCGTGACCTTCATCCTCGGGGAAGACGGCGAGCTCAGCGCCGCCGCCCAGTTCCGCTTTCCCGACGGGGGATACGGCCCCGCCAATGAGCTCTCGCGCCAGGCCCTGGAGCGCCGCCGGCCCATGGTCCGGGAGCTCCACGACGGCGGCTGGCTCGCCGCGACGCCGCTCCGCGCCCGGCAGCGCGAGCTGGGGGCGATCGTCCTCCACGACACGGGCAGCCTCCCCCCCGACCTCGAGGTGCTGCAGGCGCTCGGCAAGCAGATCGGCAACGGCCTCGAGAACGTCCGCCTCTATGCGGAGCTCCGCGCCTCCTCGAACCGCATCGAGGCCCTGAACCGGATCACCGCCGCCCTCACCGCGGGGAGCGAGCTCAAGACGGTCGTGCCCGCGTTCGCCAAGGAGCTGGGCGCGCTCCACGAGTTCGACCGCCTGGCCTGCGGCTTCGTGAACGACTCCGGCGACTACATCGAAATGGTCTGCCACCCGGAGGGCACCTCGTGGGGCCTCGGCGACGTGATCCCCGTGGTGGGCAGCGGGCCCGGCGCCGTGCTCCTCAACAACTCGCCCTTCCTGCAGCGCGACCTCATCCACCAGCACCGCTACATCGAGGACATGCGGCTGCTCGAGGACGGGATCCGCTCCTACGTCCTCCTTCCCCTGAACTCGCGGGGGCGCAGCATCGGTGTCCTCGCCCTCGGCGCGCAGCAGAGCGGCGCCTACGACGACGCCTCGCTCGCCCGCCTCCAGCCGCTGGCCGACTCGGTCGCCCTCGCCTTCGAGAACGTGCGGCTGTTCCAGCGCACGCGCGAGCTGAGCATCACCGACGAGGTCACGCCGCTCTACAACTTCCGCCACTTCCACCAGATCCTGGACCGCGAGCTGAAGCTCGTGGACCGCTACGAGTCCGTGCTCTCGCTCGTGTTCGTGGACCTCGACCGCTTCAAGCCCATCAACGACCAGTACGGGCACCTGCGGGGGAGCCGCACGCTGCGCGAGGTCGGCTTCCTCATCCGGGCCGCGGTGCGCGAGACCGACTATCCCGCGCGCTACGGCGGCGACGAGTTCGTGGTGATCCTTCCCCAGACCGACCACCCGGCGGCCGTCGCCTTCGCGGAGAAGCTGCGTCGCCTGGTGGAGGGGCACACGTTCCTGCAGGAGGAGGGGATCAACGCGCGCCTGGGCGTCTCGCTCGGCGTCGCGTCCTATCCCAACGACGCCTCGAGCAAGGAGGTGCTCGTGCGCGTCGCGGATCAGCGGATGTACGAGGACAAGCAGGCCCGCAAGGCGGGACGGTGAAGGAGTCGGCGGGAACGCTCCTCTACCGGTTCAAGGACGGCCTCCTCCAGGTGCTGATCGTCCACCCTTCCGGCGACTACAACCGCCGCGCCCCCTGGAGCATTCCCAAGGGAAAGCTCGATCCCGGGGAGAGCCGCGAAGAGGCGGCGCGGCGCGAGACGGTGGAGGAGACGGGAGTGAAGGCGGGGGAGCTCGTGGACCTCGGCAGCGTCGAGCTCGTGCGCAGCCGGAAGAAGATCCACGGCTTCGCCGGTCCCGCTCCGGAAGGCGCGCAGCCCCGCTGCGCGTCCTGGGAGGTCGACCGCGCGGAGTTCGTGCCCGTGGACCGCGCGCGCGAGCTGCTGCATCCCGACCAGGCGCCGTTCGTGGACTGGCTGGTCGCCATCGTGGGCGCGGGCTCCGCGAAGAGCTGAGGTCAGGTCGGGAAGGCGTAGTCCGAGGCCGCCATCAGCCGTGCCGGCGGAAGGACGCGATGAGCATGTACCCGGAGGCAGGAACGAGCGCGTCGAGCCGCGAGACCGCCCACACGACGGGGTAGATCGCGGAGTAGGCGCGGAACGTCTTGCCGTAGCGGGCCACGTCCGCCCCCGTCACCACCATGCCCTTCGCCGAGCCCTTCTTGCCGAGGCGCTCGACGCCCCAGTTGATCCCGGTGTCCACGACCTCGGAGAAGAACCGCGAGTACGTGCGATGCCCCTCGAGCGCGAACTCGGGGAAGAGCTCGCGCAACCGCTGCGGCGTGTAGCCGGGGCGGAGGTGGCCGTGCTTCTCGTCGGTCTGGCCGATCGCGTGCCGCAGCTGCCTCAGCAGCGTGCGCTTGAGGTGCGGCGTGTTCACGACGAGGCGGCCCCCGGGCCGCGTGATGCGGGCGAGCTCCCGCGCGAAGGCGTGCTCGTCGACGACGTGCTCCAGCATGTCCACCACGGCCACGCGGTCGAAGCTGCCGTCGGGGAAGGGCAGCCGCGACTCCTGGACCTTGTGCACGTCCGTCTCCACGAGCTCGCGGATCGAGGCCACGGCTTCGTCCGTGAGGTCGCCGGACGACCAGCTGCCGCCGCGACGGCGCAGGAGCAGGCTCACGACGCCGTTGTCCGACCCGAGGTCCAGGCAGCGCAGCCCCTCGGTGGACCCGAGCGACCGGGCGACCTCGGCGAGCTTCCGCTGCTTGAGCACCGACTTCTCGAAGAGCCGGAGCGCCCAGGCGCGGTCAGCCACGGCGCTCGAGACGCAGGATGACCGGGGATCCGAGCGCGCGGGTGAGGCCGGTGGCCCGTAGACCGCCCTCGACCGCGCGCGACAGCGGCGCCATGCCCGCGGCCCGGTGGAGCGCCATGGGCAGCACGAACTGCGGCCGGCGGGCGGTGACCACGAAGCCGGCAGCGCCGAACGCGCTCTCGATCTCCGCGTCGCGGAAGACGGTGAACGGCCGCGTGTCGCCCTCGACGTTCTTCTTCATCGGGAAGAACGCCTCGGAGAAGGCGTTGACGCTGCGCGCGGTCGGGTAGTCGACGACGACGGCCCGGCGGGCGAGCCGCGCGAGCTCGGCGACGAGCTCGGGCCAGCGCGCGACGTGGGGGAGCAGCCGGAACGCCAGCACCACGTCGAAGGCGCGGTCGGGCCAAGGCGCATGGAGGAGATCGCCAGAGCGGAACGTGGCGCGACCGCCGCTGACGAGCGCGCGCACGCGCTCGCCGCAGACCTCGCGGCTGCCGTAGACGGTCACCGCGTAGCCGGCATCGACGAGGGGCAGCGCGAGCTGTCCGTGACCTCCGCCTACGTCGAGGACGGACGCTCCGGGGAACGGGCGCAGCAGCTCGAGCGTCGTCCGGGCCTGCACGTCGAGGAAGAAGCGGCCGACGGAGCCGGCAAAGCGCCCGGCGTACGCGTCGGACGATGTCTCGACGTCGGCCTCCTCGCGCTCGGACACGCGCGGCATTGTAAGGCGGCCGCCTCCGCGGGTTATGCTCGCGGATTCCATGCCCCGCGAATCCCAGGAGCCCCGGGCGCGCGACGCCGCGATCGAGGCCGCGCTCCTCGCGATGTGCGCCTTCTGGGCCATGAACGTCATCGTGCTGAAGCTGCTCCTCCGCGTGCTCCCACCCGCGGCATTGAGCGCCAGCCGGTACCTGATTGTCTGTGCGCTCGCTCTCTTGGTCGTGGCCGCTTGCCGGGGTCCGTGGACCGTTTCTCGCGCCGATCTGCCACGCTTTCTGGCCTCGGGCCTCCTGGGCGTGACCCTCTACCAGATCCTCTTTCTCGAAGGCCTCAACCGCAGCACCGCCTTCGCCACCAACCTCGTGGCCGGCATGGAGCCGCTCTTCGCGCTCGTCCTCGTGAGCCTGGGCGGGCGGTCCCGCGTGTCGTCACGGCAGTGGGGAGGCGTCTTCGTCGCCATCGCGGGCGCCGCGCTCTTCTTCCTGGAGCCCGGCCGCTCGAGGGTCGAGCTGCTCTTCGGCTTCGGCGACCTCCTGAACCTGATCGCGGCTTTCGTCTTCGCTCTCTACGGCCTCGTCAGCGCGCCCGTCTTCACCCGCTACCCGGGGCGGACGGCCATGGCCGTGAGCATGACGGCGGGAACGCTGCCCCTCGCCTTGTGGTCGGCTCCCGCCCTGCGGAGCGTCGACTGGCGTGGGCTCCCACCTCTAGTCTGGGCCGCGCTCCTCGCCTCCAGCGTCCTCCCCCTCTACGTGGGCTTCTGGATCTGGAACTGGGCGGTCGCCCGCAAAGGGCTCGACCACGCCTCGCTCTACATGTTCGTGGAGATCGTGATGAGCGGTGTCTTCGCGTGGATCGTGCTCGGCGAGCGGTTCGGGCCCCTGCGGCTCCTCGGGGCGGGTGTGATCCTCCTCGGGATAGTGCTGGCCCGGTCGGGCGAGCGCGAGACGGCGCCTTCAGCCTTCCCGGAGCAGGTCGACGAGGGCGTGTAGCAGGTCGTTGTCGGTGAGGATCCCGATGCAGCGCCCGTCCTCGACCACGGGAAGCGAGCCGTACTTCGTCGAGTAGAGCGTCTCCGCGGCCTTGAGGAGCGGGGTGTCGGCGGTGACCGTGAGCGGCTCGTGGATCATGATCCGCGACACCGGCGTCTGCTCCATCACCTGGATGAAGTGGTCCTGCGTGTCGGAGAGCGTCGACGGCTCGGCCCGCTTCACGTCGCCCTCGGCGACGAGGCCCACGAGCTCGCCGGCGAGCACGACCGGGATGTGTCTCACGCCGCGCAGGCGCATGAGCTCGAGCGCGCGCATCAGGTTGGCCTCGGGCTCGAGCGTGACCGGATCCGGTGTCATGTAGTCGCGGACGACCGAGTCCTTCTTCGTCACGAAACAGATACTAACCCGGGGGAGGGCTCGGAGTCGTGTCGGGGGTCACAGGGGCGAGTGTCGGGCTTGGCGATTCTGCCGGCGGGGCTTCCGACGGTATCGCCGACGGCGTGGTCTCGGCGGGAATCGGCGCTTCCGGTGAGCTCGACGTGCTCGCCGGCGCCTCCATCGGCGGCGTCTCCGCGTCCTCGTCGACCACGACCTCCGGCGGCGGCTCGCTGCCGAGCCCCGCCACGTCGCGCTGGATGTAGCCGGCCGTCGCCATCAGCCAGAGGACGCGCCGGGCCGCGCGCGCGTTGCGGACGGGGTCCACGGCCGGGTTGAGGCGGCGCGGGCTCGGAATCGCCGCGGCGAGCGCGGCCGCTTCATCCACCGTGAGGTCCGAAGCGGGCTTTCCGTAGTAGCGCCGCGCCGCTGCCTCCGCGCCGTAGATCCCGTCGCCCCACTCGATGACGTTCAGGTAGAGCGTCAGGATCCGCCGCTTGGTGAGGTCCGCCTCCATCCAGCGCGTGACCACGAGCTCCCGGAGCTTGCGGGAGAGCGTTTTCTGCGTGCCGAAGTAGAGGTTCTTGGCGAGCTGCTGCGTGATCGTGCTGCCTCCGCGAAGCGCCCGGCCCTTCTCCACGTTCTTCTCGAGCGACTCCTGCACGGCCTTCCAGTCGACACCCTCGTGGCCGAAGAACTTCTGGTCCTCGGAGGCGACGACCGCCTGGATGAGGTTGCGCGAGATGCGCTCGAGAGAGACCCACGTCTGGTCGACGCGGGCCCGGCGGTTCTTCGCCCGCGCCTCCGCCTCGCGCTGCGCCATGAGCGCAGTCGCTGCCGGATTTTTCGTCACGAGGGCCCGGACTTCGCCCCGCGGGGGGAGGCCGATCCACAGCCAGCCGATCCCCGCCATCAGGAAGGCGGTGAGAAAGCCGGCCAAGGCGTAGAGGATCTGCGCGCGCTTCACGGGTGCGCGAGGTTAGGCGAGCCCGACGTGCGTGGTCAAGGTTGCCGCCCCCAGGGCCTTTGTCTACCATGGCTGAAGGGCGCGGTCTTCGGAGGAGCAGCGTGGACTTCGAGCTGGACGAGGAGCAGAAGCTCCTGCGGAAGACCGTGCGCGACTTCGCGGAGGCAGAGCTCGCCCCGCACTCGCGCGAATGGGACGAGAAGCAGGACTTCCCGCGCGAGGTCTTCGCCAAGCTCGCGGAGCTCGGGCTCATGGGCGTCGCCTGGCCCGTCGAGTACGGCGGCTCCGGACTCTCCACCCTCGACTGGGCCCTCGTCATGGAGGAGCTCGCCCGCGTGGACGCGGGTGTTGCGCTCTCGCTCGCCGCTCACCACAGCCTGTGCTCCGGGCACATCTTCCTCGCCGGCAGCGAGGAGCAGAAGAAGAAGTTCCTGACCCCGCTCGCGAAGGGCGAGAAGGTCGGCTGTTGGGGCCTGACGGAGAACAGCGCGGGCTCCGACGCTGGAGGCACGCGGACGACGGCAGTCCGGGACGGTTCTTCCTGGGTCCTGAACGGCTCGAAGACCTTCATCACGAACGGGCGGGTCGCGGACACCGCGGTGGTGATGGCGGTGACGGACAAGAGCAAGGGCAAGAAGGGCATCTCCGCGTTCGTGGTGGAGCGCGGCACGAAGGGCTTCCGCTCCGGGAAGAAGGAGGACAAGCTCGGAGTGCGCTCCTCCGACACCTCCGAGCTCGTGTTCGAGGACTGCCGGATCCCCGCCGAGAACCTGCTCGGCCGCGAGGGCTTCGGCTTCGTGGACACGCTGCGCATCCTCGACCGCGGCCGCATCGGGATCGCCGCCTTCTCGGTGGGCATCGCCCAGGCCAGCCTCGAGGCCTCGATGAAGTACGCCCTCGAGCGGAAGCAGTTCGGCCACCCCATCGCCGACTTCCAGGCCGTGCAGTTCAAGATCGCGGACATGTCGACACACGTGCACGCGGCGCGCCTGCTCACCTGGCGCGCGGCCAGCCTGCGCGACACGGGGCGCGAGCACACGGCCGAGTCCTCGATGGCCAAGCTCTTCGCGGGAGAGGCCGCGGTGCAGATCGCGCTCGACGCCATCCAGATCCACGGCGGCTACGGCTACCTCAAGGAGTACAAGGTCGAGCGCTACCTGCGCGACGCCAAGCTCGGCACGATCGGCGAGGGCACGAGCGAGGTCCAGCGGCTCGTCATCGCCCGCGAGCTGCTGGGGCTCCGCGGGATGGTGCGCTGAGCGGACCTCACCTGAGCAGCGACGGCCAGTCGAGGAGGACGTGGATGCGGGGGCGCTCGCTCCCTTCGACCGGCCTCTTCACCAGAAACCGCTGGCCGTCCGGCGTGACGCCGTAGTCGGTGTAGTCCGAGCCCTCGAGCACGGCCGCGAAGGTCTTCGCAACGACGAGTGTCTGCGGCATCCCGAGCTCGAGCCCGGTCGCCCCGCTGCGCACCTCCACGGCCATCAGCGACCCGTCGAGGCCGATGTAGAAGAGCTCCTTCCCGTCGCCGCGCCACCGGGGCTGCCCGCCTCCGTTGGCGGAGACGCGCAGTCTCTCCCCGCGCCGGCGGAACGGCTGGACGTAGACCTCGAAGCGCCCCGATTCCGTCGAGATGTAGGCGAGCCAACGGCCGTCGGGCGAGACCCGGGGCTGGTCCACCGCGAAGCCCTTCACGAGCGCCTCTGGAGGGCCGCCTCCGTCCAGTGAAGCGGCCCAGAGGGTGCGCTCGGGGCCGATCGTCAGGTAGAGGAGCGTGTTTCCTTCGCGCACCCACTCCTTGGCGATGTCGCGCTGCCCGGCCGTCTGCCCGATCCCGTCCCGCAGGGGCGCGGGCGGCTCGGGCCCCTCCAGCCCCTTGCGAAGGAGGTTCTGGTCGCCCGTGGCGTCGGTGGAGAACACGAGCTCGTGGCCGTCCGGCGACCAGACGGGATCCCGCTCGTTCGCGGGATCGGAGGTGAGGCGGCTGCCGACACCGCGCGCGACGTCGATCGTCCAGAGGTCGAAGCGGTTGTCGGCGTCCGCCACCTCCGCAACCACGCGTCGGCCGTCGGGCGAGAGCGCGATCTGCCCGTATATCCCGGGTTCCCCGAGCGCGCCGATCCGCCGCCCGGTCCGGTCCACCCACTCGAGCTGGACCTGCGTCCCCTGGCCGGAAAGCCAGGCCACGCGGCCCGTGTCCGACGCCGAGAACCAGCCCCAGCTCGGGACCTGGTTGAACGTGGCCACCGACGACGCGAGGGCGACGGGCTCGCCGCGCGTCACGAGCTTCGCGGTGTCGAAGCGCTGCGCGAGGAGCGTGCCGCCCTGGACGAAGAGGAGGTACCCCGGGGCGACGAGCTGGAACCGAGCGGCCTCGGGCCGGATCCGGCGCCGCTCACTCGGCGCGTCGAGCGACGTCACGAAGAGGCCGGCCGAATCTTCCTTCGCGCTGTCGATGTCGACGAGGAAGCGGCGGGCGTCGGGCAGGAACTGGGCCCACATGTGCGACGTCTCCCCCCGCGAGGCGTCATGCTCCGTGAGCGGCTTCGCCTCGCCTCCCGCGTCCGACACCGAGAAGAGCTTCGCCTCCGCCCCTCCGCTCCCGAACACGATCGTTCCCTGGCGGCTCCACGTGCCGCCGCCGAAGTCTCCTCGAGGGAGGGCACAGATCCGCTGGATGGCCCCTCCGACGAGCGTGATCCTTCGAAGCTCCGTGTCGGCGGCGAACGCGATCGACGTGCTGTCGGGGGACCAGATCACCGCTCCGCCGGCGTTCGCCGTCCCGGGGAGCACTCGAGCCTCGGTCGCGTCCAGGGAGCGGATCCACAGCTCCCGGTTTCCGCGGGGCGAGAACGCGACAAATGCGACGTGGCGGCCGTCGGGCGACAGGGATACCGGCCCGAAGACCGAGAAGAGGAGGTTCTCGGGAGTGTCGAGCGCGAAGTGCGCGGCCGGCCGCGGCTCCGGAGCGTCGGCCAGGCGCCGTTGGAGGAGGAATGCCGAGAGCCCGGCAAGGAGCAACGCGACGGTCGCCCATGCTGCGCGCTCGCGGACGCGCGCCCGGTGGGAGGCCTCGTCGAGGCCGGGCCGCGGCGCCTCGTTCTCGGTCGGGCTGCCAGCGAGCAGCTCCCGCAGCTCGAGGCGGGCGGCTCCGATGTCCGGGAGGCGCAAGCGCGGGTCCTTGCGCAGGCAGCGCGCGAGCAGACGCCGGACGACCGGCGGCGTTCCCGCGGGCAGCAGGTCGAGGTCGGGCTCCTTCGTGACGACCGCCGCGATCACGTCCGTGATCGTGTCTCCGGCGAAGAGTGCGTGGCCCGTCAGCATCTCCCACACGAGCACGCCGAAGGCCCAGACGTCGGCCCGCCGATCCACCGGCTTTCCGCGCGCCTGCTCGGGCGACATGTAGGCGGCCGTCCCCAGGACCATGCCTGCGGTCGTCGCCGACCTCGTCAACGTCGGCGAGTGCGACAGCTCCGGCGCTCCGGAACGCCCGTCCCCGGCGTCTCCCGCCCACGCCTTCGCCAGCCCGAAGTCGAGGACCTTGACCCTTCCGTCCGGCGTCACCTTGACGTTCGCGGGCTTGAGGTCGCGGTGGACGATGCCCTTGTTGTGGGCCTCCTCGAGGGCCTCGGCGATCTGCGCGGCGGCCTCGAGCGCCTCCTGGATGGGCATGGCCCCGCGGGCGAGCCGCTGCTTGAGGTCCTCCCCGTCCACCAGCTCGAGGGCGAGGAAGGGCTTGCCGTCCGCTTCCTCGAGCCCGTAGATGGCGGCGATGTGGGGGTGGTTGAGCGAGGCGAGGACGTGGGCCTCCCGCCGGAAGCGCGCGAGGCGGTCGGAGTCGTTCGCCACCTCGGGAGGCAGAACCTTGATCGCCACGTCCCGCCCCAGGGTCGAGTCGGTGGCGCGATAGACCGCACCCATCCCGCCCGCTCCCAGGGCGGCGGTGATCCGGTAATGCGACACGGTCTTGCCGATCAGGGATTGCTCGTTCATTGTCCGGGGGCCGGCGCATTATACGCGGCGGGTCCGGAGCCCAAGAAGGACGCGGTGGGGAAAGGCAGACACCGAATGCCCAGTGGCGTTTGGGTTACCTTCTTACCCATTCTGGAATGTGTAAGAGCGTAACGCCGCCATTCGCCGCGTTAGGCGCTTAGCCTCAGGCCCCTCATGCTGGCAAGCGCGCTGCCTGGCGCACATCGAACCGTCGTAGTTTCCAGGGATCCAACGCGCCGGACGCACCCCGCGCGCTCAGCGGCGGGCCTCCTGATAGCATTGCCGTCAGGCGCAGTGAGCAACCTTTGCTTCGAGCCGTGACCCCCGCCCCCGCCCTCGTCGCCGACGTCCTCCGCGGTGACGTGCGCGCCGTGGCGCGCGCGATCAGCCTGGTGGAGAACGACCGGCCGGAGGCGCCGGCGCTCCTCGCCGCGCTCTTCCCCCACGCGGGCAAGTCGCTCGTGATCGGCGTGACGGGGCCGCCGGGAGCGGGCAAGTCGACGCTCGTGGACCGCATGACCGCGCACCTCCGCGCCCAGGGCCGCACCGTCGGCATCGTGGCCGTCGATCCCACGTCTCCGTTCAGCGGCGGCGCGATCCTCGGCGACCGTATCCGCATGCAGGCCCACGCGCTGGACGCCGGCGTCTTCATCCGCTCCATGGCCACGCGCGGGCACCTCGGCGGGCTCGCTGCCGCCACCGGCCACGTCATCACCGTCCTCGCCGCTTCCGGCAAGGACGTGGTTCTCGTGGAGACGGTGGGCGTCGGCCAGGACGAGGTGGAGATCGTGGGCACGGCCGACGTGAGCGTGGTGGTGCTCGTGCCGGGCCTCGGCGACGAGGTCCAGGCCCTGAAGGCGGGGATCATGGAGATCGCGGACGTGTTCGTGGTGAACAAGGCGGACCGCGACGGCGTCGACCGCGTGGTCGTCGAGATTCAGTCCATGCTCTCGCTCGCC
>JBKPBQ010000281.1:0-17709 GCA_046726955.1 Acidobacteriota bacterium | reverse complement strand
GTCGCCTATCGCGATCTCCTCTATATGGTGCGCGACGAGGGGATCCTCGGCGTGTACGACGTCGAGACGGGCGCGCTCGTCTATCGCGAGCGCACCGGCACCACCCACAGCTCGTCTCCGATCGCGAGCGACGGGAGGATCTACGTGGCGGGGGAGGAGGGCCAGATCCTCGTGCTGCGCGCCGGCCGCACCTTCGACGTGCTCGCGCGCAACGAGATGGGCGAGACCGTGTTCGCGACCCCGGCCATCGCGAACGGCGCGATGTTCGTCCGCACCGGCGGCCACCTCTACTCGATCGGCGCCCCGCGGAAACAGGCGAGGAGCACCGCGGGACCTTGACGTCCTGCATCCGGGGGGCGTAGCCTCCAATTCCTGCTCGTTTCCGTCGGGCCGGGCCTGCATTTGCCCGGTTGCCGACTCGGTGTACCTCCCCCCCGGGGGGCGATTTGGCAACGGTAGTTCAATGAGCGAAAAGACGATCCTCCTCGCGGCCGGCCTCGTGGCGCTGACCGCTTCCCCCGCCCTCAGCCAGGCGGGGCCCGAACAAACACAGAAGTTCGTCAAGACAATGGAGACGACGGTCAAGAGCATCGGCGAGACCCGCCAGCAGCTCGAGAAAACCCTGGCCGGCTACAACTCGATCATGGACCAGACGGCCAAGGACACGAAGGGCGCCTACAAGGACCTCGGCAAGGACATCACCGACAGCGAGAAGAAGGTCGGAGAGGCGCGGGTCAAGGTCGACGAGATGAACGCGGAGGCCGCCCGCAACTTCACCGCCTGGAAGGAGAGCGCGGCCGCGATCACGGATCCCGCCCTCCGCAAGAAGAGCGAAGACCGCCTCGCCGAAGCCCAGACGCGCTTCCAGAAGGTGGCCGCTGCCGGCAAGGACGCGCGCCAGTCCTTCGACTCGCTCATGAGCGACCTCAAGAACCAGTCGACCTACCTCGGCAACGACCTCAACCCGAGCGCGATCACGAGCCTCAAGCCCGACGCCACGAAGTTCAACACGCGCGCGAAGGGCCTGCTCGACAAGATCGACAACGTGAACAAGATGTTCGACGACTACATCACATCGATGAAGCCGCAGTAGCCAGCCCTCGCGGCTCGCCTGCCATTCCGGGCGCCGCCCCTCGTCCCGCTTCGGGACGGGAGCGGCGCCCGGCCTGTTTTTGGAGCCGCCCGGTCGCGCGCCTCCATCTCGACCGGCCTCGATCTTGCTTTTCAGAGAGGACCGCAAAGGCAGAAGGCCGGCACTGGAGAGGCCAGAGTCGGAGGAGCCAAAGACGCTAAGCGACGGAGAAACTTGACCTTGCTGAACCTCACGCAGACACCGAAGCGATTCCAGGAAGCCGGGGAGAACTCCGCGGGCCTGCACCGTTTGGTGCAGCACCATGCCCCAAGCGGGGCAGCGGTCCGCCCGAGCTCGAGCGGCTCCGGCCGCGTCCAGCTCGACGGGAAGTTCTTCCGCCTCGGGGACGAGAAGTTCTGGGTGAAGGGGGTCACCTACGGCCCCTTCGCTCCCCAGCAGGAGACCGGCATCCCCCTTCCCGAGCGCCACGTCCTGGAGAGCGACCTCCGTCTCATTCGCGGGCTCGGCGCGAACACCGTCCGCGTCTACCACGTCCCGCCTCGGGAGTTCCTGGACACCGCCCACGCCTTCGGGCTCAAGGTCCTCGTGGACGTGCCCTGGTCGAAGCACCGCTGCTTCCTCGACAGCCGCGAGGACCAGGAGAGCGGCCGCCGCGCGGTGCGCGAGGCGGCGCGCGTCTGCCGCGACCATCCCGCGCTCCTCGCCTTGAGCGTCGTGAACGAGATCCCGCCGGACGTCGTGCGCTGGTCGGGCCCCGCCCGCGTCGAGCGCTTCGTGGACGAGCTCGTGGACCTCGCCCACCAGGAAGACCCGCAGGCGCTCGTGACCTTCGCGAGCTTCCCCTCCACCGAGTACCTGCACCCTCGCTCCGTCGACTTCTACACGCTCAACGTCTACCTCCACCACCGCGAGAAGTTCCGGGCCTACCTCCAGCGCCTGCAGAACCAGGCCGACGAGAAGCCGTTCGTGCTCGGCGAGTACGGCATCGACTCGCTCCGCAACGGCGAGGCGGAGCAGGCCGACCTCGTGGGGATGCACCTCGAGGAGGTCTTCCGCTGCGGCCTCGCCGGCACCTGCGTCTTCTCGTTCACCGACGAATGGTTCACCGGCGGCCACCCCATCACCGACTGGGCGTTCGGCCTCGTGCGGCGCGACCGCTCGCCGAAGCCCGCGTTCCACCGCGTGGCCGAGGTCTTCCGCGCCGCGAGCCCGCTGCCCCCGCTTCCGCGCTACCCGAAGGTCTCGGTGGTGGTCTGCAGCTACAACGGCTCCAAGACCCTCGACGGCTGCCTGCGCTCGCTGCAGAAGCTCGACTACCCGGACTACGAGGTCATCCTCGTCAACGACGGCTCGACGGACGCGGTGCCGGAGATCGCCGCCCGCTACTCCTACATCCGCTACCACGAGCAGCCCAACCGCGGCTTGAGCGTCGCCCGCAACGTGGGGATGGACCTCGCCCGCGGCGAGATCATCGCCTACACGGACGACGACTGCTTCGCCGATCGCGACTGGCTCTACTTCCTGGTGGCGAAGCTGCTCGAGACGGACGCCTCGGGCGTCGGCGGGCCGAACCTCCTTCCCACGGACGACGGCCCCGTGGCCGCTTGTGTCTCGGCGAGCCCGGGCACGCCCGCGCACGTGCTCATCGACGACAACGTCGCCGAGCACGTGCCCGGCTGCAACATGGCCTACTGGGCGGACCGGCTCCGCGCCATCGGCGGCTTCGACCCCGTCTACACGAAGGCGGGCGACGACGTGGACGTGTGCTGGCGGCTGCAGGCCGAGGGCGAGAAGATCGTCTACGCGCCCGCGGCCATGGTCTGGCACCACCGGCGCGCCACCGTGCCCGCCTACCTCAAGCAGCAGCGGGGCTACGGCGAGGCCGAGGGCCTCCTCAAGCGCAAGCACCCCGAGAAGTTCCGCGGCTTCCGCCTCGACCTCAACTGGCTGGGCCGCATCTACACCCGCGCCGGCCTGGGCTTCAACGTCGGCCAGCCGATCGTCCACCACGGCATCTTCGGGGCGGGGATGTTCCAGACCGTCTACGCCGCGCCCCAGGTGTGGTGGCCTCTCGTCGTGCTGAGCCTCGAGTGGTGGGCGATGGTCTGCCTCATGCTCGGGCTCGCCCCCGTCCTCGACCCCCTCGTTCCGCTCGTGGGGTCGGGAGTCCTCGGGCCCTGGGCGCTCTCCCCGCTCGCCAACCCCTTCCTGCTCCTCCCCGTGCTCATGCTCACGGCGACCGTGGGCATCGCGTTCCTCGTCGCGGGCCAGGCCTCGCCCCCCGTCCACCAGCGACGGTGGTGGTCGCGCCTGCTCATCGCGGCCATGCACGTGGCACAGCCTGTCGAGCGGGGATGGGCGCGCTACAAGACGCGCTTCCTGACGATCGAGATTCCGGAGGCGCTCCACGACCTGCGGCGGGCCTGGGAGCGGCGCGCCAAGGCGCTGCTGCGCGGCCGCGAGATCCAGCTCTGGAGCGAGGACGGCGTCGATCGCGAGACGCTCCTGAAGGAGCTGCTCGCCCTGGCCGCGCGGCACCGCTGGTTCGTGCGCGTGGACTCGGGCTGGGAGACGCACGACGTCCGCTTCTACGGCGACCGCTGGTGCAAGGCCGACCTCGTGACGGTCAGCGAGAACCACGGAGGCGGACGCCGGCTCACGCGGGCCCGCCTCGCCACCGCGCCCACGCTCTACCAGAGGGCCGCCATCTTCCTGGCCGCCTACGCGGTCCTGCTCGCCTTCCGGGTCTCCTCGGACCTCGCGCTCGCGGTGCTCTTCCTCGCCGGGGTCTTCTTCTGGCACCTGCGCGCGTCCGCCCGGGAGCTGAAGTCGGTCGTGCTCGCGGCGGTGCTGAGCGTCGCCGAGGCGCACGGCCTGAGCGTCGTCGGCGATCCCGACGTCTTCCGCCGGCCGACGCGCGAGGACGAGCCGCGCGAGCTCGTTCCCGCCCGCGCCGCCCGCGTCTTCGCTTCCTGGGCCTCGGGTCTCGTCTCCTGGACCCACACCTTGCTGCGCGGGAGGCGTCCCGCCGTCCGATGAGCCGCCACGACCTCGGGGCCGCCGCTCCCCTTCTCAAGCGGACGCTCGCCTACCTCCGGCCGCACAGCGGGCGCTTCGGCGCCGGCGTGGGGCTCACGCTCGCGGGCATCGCCCTCGACCTCGTGAAGCCCCTGCCGCTCGCCCTCGTCCTGGACTCGATCCTGGGCAGCAAGCCCCATCCCGAGTTCCTCGCTCCCTACGTGTCGGACCTCTCCCCGATCGCGCTCCTGTCCCTGGCCGCCGCCACGATCGTCGTCCTCACCGTGACCCGCGGGCTCGCGACACTCGGCTCGAACTACATCACGATCCAGGTCGGGCAGCGGATGGTCAACGACCTCCGCACCGACATCTACGCGCACCTGCAGAAGCTCTCGCTCCGCTTCCACCACCGGCAGCAGACGGGGGACCTGCTCTTCCGCGTGATGGCGGACACGTTCTCGGCCCAGGGCCTCGTGATGAACGGCGTGCTGCCCCTGGCCAGCGCGGCGGTGATGCTGCTCGGCATGTTCGTGGTGATGGCGAACTTCGACCTCCAGCTCTCGCTGGTCGCTCTGCTCGTCTGCCCCGCGCTCTACCTCGCGATCACGCGCATCTCGCGCCGGATCCACAGTGACGCCGAGGCCTCGAAGGCGGCGGAGAGCGAGCTCTACGTGCGCACCCAGACCACGATCGGCGCGGTCAAGCTCGTCCAGGCCTACGGCCGCGAGGCGGGCGCGCTCGCCGACTTCAAGAAGGGCAGCGAGCGCAGCCTCGCCCTCAGCCTGCGGCTCTACAACACGGAGACGATCTTCGCGCTCGTGGTGGACGCCCTCCTCGCCGTGGGCACGGCCGCACTCGTCTTCCTGGGCGCGCTGCGCGTGATGGAGGGCCACCTCCACATCGGCGAGCTCACGATCTTCCTGTCGTACCTGAAGGACCTGTACGCGCCGATCCAGGGCATCAGCCAGCACCTCGCGGAGATCGCCTCCGCGCGGGTGGGGCTGGAGCGTGTCTTCTCCGTCCTCGACGTCGAGCCCGACGTCCAGGACGCGCCCGACGCCGCGGACGTCCGCGAGGTGAAGGGTCGCCTCCAGTTCGAGAACGTGAGCTTCGCCTACGAGCCGGGCTCGCCCGTGCTGAAGGGTGTCGACCTGAAGATCGCGCCCGGAGAAAAGGTCGCGCTCGTCGGGAAGACGGGAGCGGGCAAGAGCACGCTCGCGAGCCTCGCCCTCCGTTTCTTCGACCCCCAGAACGGACGCGTCACCCTCGACGGCCACGACCTCCGAGGAGTGACTCTCGGCTCGCTGCGCCGTGAGGTCACTCTCCTCCTCCAGGAGCCGCTCCTCTTCCGCACGACCGTCTGGGAGAACATCGCCTTCGGGGCGGAGGTCCCCTTCGACAAGGTCCGCACGGCCGCGCGGCAGGCCGAGGCGGAGGAGTTCATCCTGCGGCTGCCCAAGGGCTACGACACGGTGCTCGGCGAGGGAGGCGTCGACCTCTCGGGCGGCCAGCGCCAGCGACTCGCCCTCGCCCGCGCCCTCCTCCGCAACACGCCGGTGGTGGTGCTCGACGAGCCCACGAGCTCGCTCGACCTCGCCACGGAGGCGCTCGTCTGGCGCAACGTGATGGACCTCTTCCGCGACAAGACGGCGCTCATCATCGCCCACCGTCTGAGCACGGCCCGCGTGGCGGACCGGGTGGTCGTCCTCGAAGACGGGCAGATCATCGAGCAGGGCCCGCACGCCGAGCTCCTCGCCCGCAACGGCGCCTACGCCGCCCTCTGGCGCCGCCACGCCGACGGCGCCATCGACACCGACGCCGTCCTCGTCGAGTCCGCGTGAGGGTGCCGATGAGCCGCGACCGCCGCCTCCTTGTCGTGCTCGGGATGATGGGCCGCTGCCCGTTCGGGGGACAGACCTGGCTCTACCTGAACTGGCTTCGGGGCCTCGCCCGCCTCGGCCACGACGTCTACTACGTCGAGGACGACGCCACCTGGCCCTACGACCCGCGCGTGGACACGATCACCGACGACCCGACCTACGCCGCGTCCTACCTGCAGCGCGTGCTCTCGCGCGTGGGGCTCGGCGACCGCTGGGGATATCGAGCGCTCTATCGCGGCGAGGACGCGTGCTTCGGCCTGTCCAAGCTGCGCCTCCTCGAGCTCTACCGCGACTGCGACGCCCTGCTCAACATCTGCGGGGCGACCGTCCTCAACGAGGACCACCTCCGCTCGCGCCGGCGGGTCTACCTGGAGACGGATCCCGTCACGAACCAGCTGGAGCTCGCCGTGGGCAAGGAGAAGACGCGGCAGGTGCTCGCCGCCCACGACGTGATCGTGACCTACGGCGAGAACTACGGCCGGCCCGACTGCGGCGTGCCCATGGACGGCTTCCGCTACCTGAAGACGCGGCAGCCGATCGACCTCGACCTCTGGCCCTACGCCTTCGATGCCGCGGCCCCGAGCTACACCACGATCGGGAACTGGAAGCAGAAGGGGCAGGACGTCGTCTGGAACGGCGAGACCTACTACTGGAGCAAGCACCACGAGTTCCTGAAGTTCGTGGACCTCCCGCGTCTTCGCCCCCGCGTCTCCTTCGAGCTCAGCCTGAACGTGGACGAGGAGGCGGACCGCAACCTCCTGCTCGGCCGCGGATGGAAGCTCTCGAGCCCCCTGAAGCGCTCGCTCGAGCCCTTCGGCTACCAGGAGTTCTTCCGAGGCTCGCGCGGCGAGTGGACGGTGGCGAAGGACCAGAACGTGCGGCTGCGGAGCGGCTGGTTCAGCGAGCGCGACGCCTGCTACCTCGCCACCGGCAAGCCCGTGATCGCTCAGAGCACGGGCTTCGAGAACTTCCTGCCCACCGGCGAGGGCCTCTTCGCCTTCCGCACCATCGACGAGGTGCTCGCCGCCCTCGACCGCATCGAGTCGGACTACGAGAAGGCCTGCCGGGCCGCGCGAGCGGTGGCGGAGGAGCACCTCTCGGCACCCAAGGTGTGCGCGCGCTTCCTCGAGGACATCGGGCTGTGAGCCGCCGGTTCGCCATCTTCAACGCGGACGACTTCGGCTACAGCCGCGGCATCAACCGTGGGATCGTGCGCGCCCACGAGGCGGGGATCGTGAGCTCCACGACGTTCATCGTCAACGGCTCCGCGGCCGAGGAGGCCGTGCGGATCGCCCGCGATCTTCCCGGGCTCAGCGTGGGGCTGCACGTGAACTTCACGAACGAGGCCGCGTGCTTCGTGGACCTCGAGAATCCCTCGGCCATCCGCTCCGAGCTCCGCGGGCAGCTCGATCGCTTCACGGAGATGGTGGGCACTCTGCCCACGCACCTCGACTCACACCAGCACGTTCACCGGGACCGCCGCGTGCGCCCGCACTTCGAGGCGCTCGCCGACGAGCTCCGGCTGCCCCTGCGCGACCGCCCCCCGGTGGTGTTCAAGGGCGGCTTCTACAGCCAGTGGGAGTACGGCGTCCCCGACCGGTCGAAGGTGAGCCTGGAGGCGCTGGAGGGGATCCTCCGGCGCGAGCTCACCGCCGGGATCTACGAGATGTCCTGCCACCCTGGCTACGTCGACCCCGACTTCGAGTGCGTCTATCACGAGGACCGGGAGTGGGAGCTGGAGACGCTCTGCGACCCGCGGCTCCCCGGCATCCTCGAGGACGCGGGCATCGAGCTCATCGGCTACCGGAACCTCCCCTTGGTCGCGGCCGCCCTCGAGCGCGAGGAGGCGCCGCATGGCCACTGAGGGCCTGGCGCTTCCCTCAGAGTCCGCGGTTGGGCGGAGCGGAGAGGCCCGCACCGAGGCTCGCGCCTACTTCTCGCCGTCACCTCTGGCGCTCGGGCTGTGGCTCGCCGTGATCCTCGTCCTCGCCAAGGCCGCCCACTGGGGCGTGCCGGAGGCGAGCTTCATCGGGATCCGCGACTACCTCGTGGACCTGCCGGTGAGCGTCCACGCCGACCTCGTCTTCGCCGCCGCCTTCGCGCTCGTCTGCCGGAGCGTGCTCTCGGCCACGCAGGCGCGGCCGAGGCTCCATCGTGCGCTCGGCCGCGTGCTCCTGGCGCTCGGGGCGTTCTTCTGCGTCTACGCGGTGGCGAGCATCCAGATCTTCGACTTCCTGCGCTCGCCGCTCACGTATCCCCTGCTCTACCTGGCCGGGGAGATGAGCAACATGCGGTCCTCGATCGGGAGCTTCGCGACCCCCGGCGTGGTCGTGGCCCTGGGCCTCGCTCCCTGCGCCTACGTGCTCCTGGTCCGGGCCACGTCGCGATGGTTCTCGGGACGCCGCGCGAGCGTCGTGCGCCGGCTCGCGGTCGGGGTCGCGCTCGCCGCTCTCGTCTTCTGGGCGCGAGCGACGCTCGACGGCCAGTGGGGCGGACGCGCGGACCACCTGATCGCGCTCAACCCGCACTGGGAGTTCCTGTCGTCACTGGCCTCCGAAGGTTTCGGCGCATCGGGTCCGCGGGTGGGCGAGGAGTTCCCCGCCGCCTACCTGGCCGACTTCCAGCCCGCGCCGCGCCTGGCTCCCGCCTTCGCTCCCGCCCGCCGCCCGCGCAATGTCCTCGTCGTGGTTCTGGAGTCGACGGGCGCCAAGTACCTGAGCCTCTACGGCAGCCCCTACCCCACGACCCCGAACCTGGAGCGCGAGGCGGCGCACGCGCGCGTGTTCGACCGCTTCTACGCGCACGTCGGCCTCACCGCGAACTCCGAGGCGGCGATGACGCTCTCGGTCTATCCCTACATGACGTGGCGGGAGTACACGGTCGAGTACCCCCGGTTCCCCGGAGAGGCGCTCGGCGAGATCCTCCGGCCGCGCGGCTATCGGACCGCGTTCCTGCATTCCGGCCACCTCGAGTACGTCGGGCAGCAACGCTTCCTGCAGAACCGCGGCTTCGACGAGCTCCTCGACTGGAGCGACCTCGGGGACGGGCCGGGGCACTTCTCCTGGGGCGGCAGCGACCGCGTGCTCATGGACCGCACGCTCGACTGGATCGACCGCGACCGGGAGCGTCCGTTCTACGCGGTCGTCTGGACGCAGCAGAGCCACCACCCCTACGAGCCCGCTCCGGGCCAGGAGAACTTCGACTTCTTCGGCAAGGGCCCGCTGCCTCCCGACGACTGGGACCTCGGCCGCTACCTCAACACGATCCGCGACGCGGACGTGCAGCTCGGCCGGCTCTTCGCGGGCCTGCGCGAGCGCGGCCTCGCCGACGACACGCTCGTCGTGATCACGGGCGACCACGGCGAGACCTTCGGCGATCCGCACCCCACCTGGGGCCACGGCTTCCGTGTCTACGAGGAGAGCGTCCGGGTGCCGATGGTCGTCTGGAACCCACGCCTCTTCCCGCACGGGGGCCGCTCGGAAACGATCGGCGGCCACGTGGACGTCAATCCCACGGTGGCCGACATCCTGGGCGTTCCCCTGTCCCCCACGTGGCAGGGACGCAGCCTCTTCGATCCGAACCGTCCGCCCCGCGCCTACTTCTACGCGGCCAACGACGACTACCTGCTGGGAGTCCGCGAGGGCCACTGGAAGTACGTTTGGAACGCCACGCGCGGCCGCGACGAGCTCTACTACCTGCCCACGGATCCCGACGAGAAGACGAACGTCGCAGCGGAGCATCCCGACCGCTGCCTCGACCTCCGCCGCCGGGTCTCCGCCTGGCGCCACGACGCGGCGCAGCATCTGGCCGCGGCCGTGGCCGCTCCCGCAGCCAACGAGCCGGGGACAGCGCGTGTGACGTCCGCCCGGCCCGAAGGGCGACTGCAGTAGTCAGCGCCTGATCGGCACGATCCAGGTCTCCTCCCACTTCCGTTCGTCGAAGTTCCGGGCCGCCACCACCATCTGCTGGGCCTCGACGCGCACGGCGAGGAAGTGGTGCGACCGGTGACGCGGGGCGCCCGGGCGGAAGACGGGATGGCCCTGCCAGGTGTAGTGGCCCATGCGGTGCTCGTGGCCGTGGAAGATGGCGAGGACGTTGTAGCCCTGGATCGCCCGGGCGAAGGCGAGCTTTTCCCCCCGCTCCCAGTTGTCGCTGTAGTAGCCCTCGATCGAGTAGTGGAAGTAGAGGATCACCGGCCGCTCGCGGCCCACGCGAGAGAGGTCGCGCGACAGGAAGGCGACCGTGGCCGCGTCGGGGTACATGTCCAGGCAGACGACGTGCAGGTCGTCCCAGTCGAAGGAGTAGTCGATCCCGCCGTGGCGAGCGATCACCCGCGGCTTGATCGGCGACGTCTCGTTCAGGTCGTGGTTGCCGATGGCCTCGTAGACGGGATAGCGGAGGAGCCCCTCGCGGCCCGTGAGGCCGTAGACCTGCTCGAACTGCGTGAACTCGTCGAGCGTGCCGTTGTCGGTGGTGTCCCCGAGGAAGAGCAGGCCGCGCGGAACTTCCACGCGCCCTCCGATCTCGGGTGGGTACTCGGTGCCGGTCAGCGTGGTGAGCTGCTCGACGAGGACGCGGTTCACGTCGGACATCCCCTCGGCCCCGAAGTGCGAGTCGCTGGCCACGAAGAACGTGACCACCGGCAAGGCGCGCGGCGGCTCGAGCGCGTAGGCGAGACCCGCGAGGAGGAGGGCGAGGAGGACGAGGACGCTACGCAAACGTGGCATCGCGCTCCTCGAGGAGGGCCCGGAGCACCGAGCGGTGGCACCTCCGCTCGTCGGGACAGTAGCACCCCACGGAGAAGGCGGCCGTCTTCGACAGCGCGGCGAGGAGATCGAGGACGCGAGCGCTTTCCGGCCGGCTCATCTCCGCGCGGTAGCGGGCGGCGAAGCGGCGCCAGCTCTTGTCGTCGCGCGCCCCGAGTCCCTGCTTCAGCAGGGTCTCGCTGGGCGCGAGGTTGGGCAGCCACACGTCGTAGAAGTTCCGCGACGCGAACTGCGCCTTGGGCACGCCGCGGGGAGGCCGGCGGACGGTGCCGATCCGCAGCCCTTCCCCGGGGTGGCGTGGGTCTCCGAGTCGAACGACGCGTATGGCCATGGCATGGATCCGGGAGCCGGCGGGTTGCGCCGGCTTTCCCGGTCGAGGATCAGCGCTCGGGGGCAGGTGTGGGCGTCGGCCTGGGCTTGGGGGTGGCCCTCGGCTTGGGTGTCGGTGTCGGCTTCGGAGGAGCCGAAGGACTCGCGCTCGGCGTCGGCGTGGGGAGCGGCGGGGTCTCGGACGGGCTGGGCGACGGGTCCACGACGATCACGTTCACCTGCGGGTTCCGCTCGCGCCACGCCGCGCAGGCGCTCAGGTAACGGTCGTAGTCCTGGGACGCGCGGGAGGGAGGATCCGCCTTCGCGCAGCCGCAGGCCTGGATGTAGTCCCAGTAGGCGCTCGACGCCCGGGACGGAGGATCCCCGCAGCCCGGGATCTCCGCCTGACCCGCGAACGCGAGCACGAGGACGATCGCTCCCATCTCCAACCTCGCTGCCCCCGCCGACTCTCCTAGCTTAACCCGCGAGGCCGCGGTGTGGTTTCGCCGTCGGGAAGAGAGATCAGGCCGGGATCGCGGCCACCACCGCCGTCGTGTTGTGCCAGCCGTCCATGTGGCCCTTGAACCGGGCGATCTCGCCGTAGGTCAGGAAGCCGGCGACGGGCACGCCCGGGAAGGCCGCGCGCACGGCCTCGATCTCGCGGCCGAAGCTGCCGTCGAGGATCATGCCCCGGCACACGCAGTCGAACAGCAGCACCGCGGCCGCCTCGCCGTCGCCCAGCCCCTTGCGCGCCTCCTGCGCGGCACGGCCGGCCGCCTCCACCATGCTGTCCGGCTCGCCGTCGAGGATGCAGATCGAGGCTCCCTGCGGGATCTCGCCGGCGCAGGTGAGCGAGCCGTCCGCGCCGACGGAGAGCGGCGCCCGCGCGCGGTGCAGCTTGTCGAAGAAGTAGATCCCGAGCTCGTTGCCGATCAGGAAGCTGCCGGCCGTCTCCGGCGTGAGCGTCGTGCCGCGCCGCGCCGCGTGCTCCCGGTAGACCTCGAACGCGGGCCGCCCGTCGATCTCGTGCACGACGTTGCGGGCCGCTCGCGTCACCTGCATGCGGTCGGTCGTCGGCCGCAGGCCGTGGTCGACGCCGATGCCCCACGGCCGCTTCGAGAAGACGTGGAGCGCCAGCGCCGCATCGCTCGCCGCGAGGCCCGCGCCGCCCACGTGCGTGGCCTTGAAGGCCCCGTCGTCGCCGGCCGCCCCTCCGACCACCTGCTGGAAGCGGCTCGTGGCGCCGAGCACCTCGCCCACGAGGTCTTCGCCCGCGCCGTTCAAGCCGTCCACGAGCAGCACGGTGCTGGACGCGGAGAAGCCCTTCTTCGCCGCCTCGCTCGCGGTGTCGATGAATCCGCGGCCCAGATTGGCGGCGGCCTTCCTGGGATCGGCCTTGACGTCGGTTGCCGTCCGCAGGTCGACGTGCATCCCGGGAGACGAGACGAGCAGGAGCGCGAGGCCGCCCCGCGTGAGCCCGCGCTCGGTGATCTCGCCCGCGGTGGTGCAGCCGGCGAACGTCACCGCCGGCTGCGCCCGCTTGGCGGCGGCGAGGGAAGCGCCGAGGTCGTGGCGCGGCGACGCGAACACGACGCCCAGCGATGGCGGCGCGTCCGCCAGCCCCTTGAGCGCCATCGTCACGCTCTCGTCGACGGCTCGTCCCGTGTCGGCGTTCGTCGAGAAGCCCGTCGCTGCCTTGTTTTTCACCGGTCTTCCTCCCCTGAGCGCGGGCAAGGAAGCAACCCGTATGCCACTGGCCGGACGGCATTACGTCGCTGAAAGCGCACTCCAGGGCAGGGGTGTGTCCGATCCTGTCCGGATTCAGGCCCCGGATTCGCCGAAAGGAACGGCACCACCGCGGCCTCGAACTCCGCCGGGCAATCGGCCATGGGCACGTGGCCGCAGCCGTCGAGCACCTCCAGCCGAGCGTGCGGAAACTCCGCCTGCAGGGGTTGCGCGTAGCCCACCGGGATCAGGCTGTCCTGCCGCCCCCACACGACGAGGACCGGCATGTCCGCGCGCCCGAGCGTCCCGTTCAGCCATTCCTGTCGCGCCCGCATGGACTCGAGCGCTCGCCGGATGATCCACTCCTCGCGCTGATGCCGGGCCAGGATGTCGCGGGCCACGAAAGACGGCGGCATCGGAGCCTTGTAGCGGACGGCCGTCACGAGCCGGCGGATCCCTTCCTCGTCCTGCGGAAAGAGCACCTCGACGGGGATGGGCGGGCCGTCGGGTCGCATCCCCGCCGCGGCCACGACGACGAGGCGCTCCACCATCTCCGGATGCTCGGCGGCGAGCCGCGACACGATCCAGCCGCCCATCGAGATCCCGGCCACGCGCGCGCGCGGGAGCCCCACCGCCTGCATGAAGCTCGTCACCGCTCCGACCTCCATGGCGATCGAGTAGTCCGCGTCCGGCGGCCGCTCGGACGCACCGTAGCCCGGAAGGTCGGGGGCGTAGACGTGGAAGCGCGCGCCGAGAGGCTGGAGGAGCGTTCCCCAGTCCTGCGCGGCGCTGCTCCCGAGACCGTGCACGAGCACGAGGGGAGGACCCGAGCCGAGCTCGAGGTACTGCATGCCGTAGGAGCCGGCATGGACGCGCGCGGTCTTCACTCCCGCGAGGCGCCGGCCGAGCACGCCCCACGCCTCGAAGACCGTGACCGGCCAGAAGTAGACGACGCCCACGAGGGCGGCGAGGACGAGAACCAGGACGGCGGCGGCGAGGCGACGAGCCACCACCCTCATCTCTCCCAGAGAGGGCTCGGGTACTCTCCGGCGGCCACGTGGGCGCGGAGCGCCGTCGCGACGGCCGGCGCGTCGTCCCGGTGGGTCATGCCGAACCAGGGGCTCGGGGTGTCGAGGACGCGGACGCGCGCCTGGCTCGCGCGGACGAGCGCGCCCACGGCGTCGGGCAGGTAGAACTCGGCCTTCGCGTCCCGGCCGCGCTCCGCGAGAAAGGCGGCGAACCGCTCGCGCAGCCGCCCGAAGATCGCGGGGTTGAACCCCCAGAAGTTCAGCGACACGGGCTCGTCGCCGCGGTAGACGCGGTTGCCGGCCGCGGAGGAAGCGTGCACCCGGCCGTCCGGCGCGCGCTCGAGGCCTGTCACCTCCTCGACGCCGCGCAGGAGGCCGTCCGGTCCCACGTCGCACAAGCCGCGCGCCACCGCTCCGTGCGGCGAGAGCGTGCGGTCGAGACGGAAGGCCACGAGGGCGTGGAGGTCGGCCGGAGGAGAGCCGGCGAGGAACGCCTGGAGGGCCTCGTACGAAGCCCTGCCGTAGAAATCGTCGGCGTTGACGGCCGCGAAGGGACCATCGACGACGCCCGCTCCCGCCAGCACCGCCTGTCCCGTCCCCCAGGGCTTCGTGCGTCCGGGGGGAACGGAGAAGCCTGCGGGCAGGTCTTCGAGGGACTGGAACGCGTAGGCGACGTCGCCGCGCGCTTCGTACCGGCGCCCCACCACCTCGCGAAAGGCGGCCTCGATGTCCCGTCGGATCACGAACACGATGCGGGAGAAGCCCGCCCGGCGGGCGTCGAAGAGCGAGTAGTCGAGCAGCGTCTCCCCCGCCGGTCCGACGCGCTCTATCTGCTTCAGCCCGCCGTAGCGCGAGCCGATCCCTGCCGCCATGACGACGACCGACGGTTCCATCGCCCGGCCAGCATAGCAGCGTCGCGAGACGGACGCGTCATTCCGCGCGGAGTGTCGTCGCCGGATCGACGCGAGTCGCCCGCCAGGCGGGGAGGAGGCTCGCCGCCACCGACACGGCGAGGAGCAGCGCGGGAACGACGGCGAAGGTCAGCGGATCGTGCGGACGCACGTCGTGGAGGAGCCCGCCGAGGAGGCGCACGAGGACGAGCGCCACGAAGCTGCCCACGACGGCGCCGACGAGCGACAGCCGGAGGCCGGAGCCGAGCACGAGGCGGACGATGCGGACGGGATCGGCCCCGAGCGCCAGCCTCACCCCGATCTCCGCCCGGCGCTGGCTGACCAGGAAGGTCAGCACGCCAAAGAGGCCGATCGCGGAGAGGACGAGCGCGAGCGCCGCGAAGACGGCGAGGACCGCGCCCGCGAGACGAGGGGTGGCGAGCGCCGTCTCCACGACCTGCGTCATCGGCCGCACCGCGGCCAGGGGAACGTTCGGGTCCACGTCGCGCACCGCCGCGCGCAGGGCGCCCACGAAGCGCGCCGGGTTGCCCTCCGTACGCAGGACGACGCTCATCGTGCGCGGCGGGAATCCCGTCGACCGGTGGAACTGTGCGTGGGGCCGGTAGAACTTCTCCTTGATGGGAACGGTCACGCCGTTGTGACGCACGTCGGCCACGAACCCCACCACCGTGACCCAGGGGCGCGACGCGTTCGAGCCCATGCGGAACCGGCGGCCGATCGGGTCCTCGTCCGGCCAGTAGGTGCGGGCCATCGTCTCGTTCACGAGAGCGACCTGCTCGCTGTCCGCGGTGTCGGCGCCGGTGAAGGCGCGCCCGCGCAGCACGCGCTCGCCCAGCGCCTCGAGCGCCCCGTCCGAGGCGACCTGCCAGTCGCCCTTCGCGTTGTGTCCCGGCGACTCCACGTAGCCCTCGATGTCGAGGCCCCAGTCGCCGATCGGCGCGCCCAGCGGCAGCAGGCGCATGAAGCCGGCCGCCTTCACGCCCGGTATCGCCCGCACGCGCTCCGCGACGTGCCGGTAGAACGCGACGACCTTGTCGGCCTCCTCGTAGCCGGTCTCGGGCAGGGAGACGCGCGCCGTGAGCACGTGCTCCGGGACGAAGCCCAGCTCGACGCGTTGCAGCGCCCACAGGCTCTGGAGGAGAAGGCCCGCACCGATGAGGAGGACGACGGACAGCGCCGTCTCCGCGACCACGAGGACGCTGCGCAGCCGGCTGCGCGAGCGGCCCGCGGTGGCGCCGCGGCCGCCGTCCCGCAGCGCGTCCGCGGGGTTCACGCGGACGAAGAGACGCGCGGGGGCGAGCCCGAAGACGAGCGTCGTGCCGAGTGCCACGACCATCGCGAAGGCGAGGACGCGCAGGTCCATGCCCGCCTCCTCCGCCCGCGGGATGCCGGCAAGGCCGCTCGCGAAGAAGAGCCGGACGCCGAGCGCGGCGAGGACGATGCCCACGAGGCCGCTCGGGACCGCGAGCACGAGGCTCTCCGCCAGGAGCTGTGCGAGGAGCCGCGCCCGGGTCGCACCGAGCGAGGTGCGGACGGCGATCTCGCGGCGGCGGACCTCGGCCCGGGCCAGGAGCAGGTGCGCGACGTTCGCGCACGCGATGAGGAGCAGGAAGACGACGGCCCCGGACAGCAGGAGGAGCGCGGGACACACGCCGCCCTCGATCTCGTCGGGGAGTGCCACCGCGAACGGCGAGAAGCGCATGGCTTCGGGATAGAGCCCTTCCTTCGTGAGGCTGCGCGCCAACGCCGCGAGCTGCGCCGTCGCTTGCGCGGCGGTGACGCCGGGCGCGAGCTCTGCGGCCGCGTAGAAGCCGTGGCTGCCGCGGTCCTCGGAGGTATCGAGGAAGAGAGGAACCCAGAGCTCGGTGGGCTCGGCCGCGTCCTCGCCATAGTCCGTGGGAAGACGGAAGCCGCGCGGCATGACCCCCACGACCTGCCGGGATCGGCCGTCGACGAGGATCGTCCGGCCCACGAGAGCCGGATCGCCGCCGTACCGGCCCTGCCACAGCCGGTAGCTCACGAGCGCAACCGCATCCGCCCCCGGCTTCTCCTCCTCCGGCTGGAAGGGCCGGCCCAGCAGGGGATCCGCCCCCAGCGTCGAGAAGGCGTTAGCGGTCACGGAAGCGATCCCGACCCGGATGGGATCCCCGTCGCCGGTGAGGTTTCCCTGGTCGCTCGACCAGGCCGCGACCTGCCGGAAGGCGGGTAGCCGTCGGTAGTCGATCACCTCGTGCACGCTGACCCACGTCTTGTCGAAGCCGGTCCAGCGGCTCCAGATCATGACGCGCGTCTCCGCGCGCTCGTAGGGCAGCGGCCGGACGAGGACGGCGTTCACCACGCTGAAGAGCGCGGTGGCGGCGCCGATGCCGAGAGCGAGGGTGAACGAGCCGGCGAGGGCGAGGCCGGGAGAGCGGAGGAACGAGCGCGCCCCGCGGGCCGCGTCCGTCGCCAGGGCGGAAAGAAGGCGCATGGGTACCCCCTCAGGCCCTTGAGACGCTCGGCAGTGGGGTTTGGGTTGCCGAGAGGCTAGGGAAGCACGATCGCCGACGAGCCGCCCTCCCGGACGTCCACGTCCTTCCGGACCCCGCTCTCGAGCACGAACGTGTAGCGACCGGGGGCCACGTGGTCGAGACGCCGCGCCCCCTCCCCCGCCAGGCGGATCACGCCGTCCGGCGAGAAGGGCGAGGCGTAGTAGACCGCCCCTCCGGAGTCGAGCAGCCGGCCCGACGCGTTCGGTGCGGCCAGTGTCTGCGGCCCGACCTGGATGTCCACCGACCCTCCGGGCGTGAGGGCGACGCTCAAGGGCGACGAGGGCACGGTGATCCCCCTCAGCACGGTGCTCGCGTAGCTGTCCGCGCCGAGGCGGATCTCGTAGCGGCCCGGCTTGAGCGAGGGGATGTCGCCGCGGCCGTCGCTGTCGAGGCTTACGCCGCCCACGAAGACGCTCGTTCCGCCGCCGTCCACGACGCGCACGAACAC
>JBKPBQ010000280.1:0-9143 GCA_046726955.1 Acidobacteriota bacterium | reverse complement strand
CGCCGTCCAGCGCTCCCGCGACGAGCAGGCCACGATCGCCGCGCACCTCGACCTCGTCGAGAGCCAGGCCGAGCCCGTACCGGACGACTATCTCCAGCGGGCCCGGGACAAGATCTCCGAGCTCGAACGGATCGGCTTCCGGGTGGTCACCGTTCCCGCCTACCGGGTGGACCTCCGCTCGAAGCGCGACTGGCCGGGTATCAGCTACGTCAACGGCCTCGTCGTGGACGACCAGATCTTCGTTCCGCGCTTCGGCCTGGGCTCGGCGGAGGACCAGGTCTTTCGTGATCTCCAGGCGCGACTCCCGCCGCGATACACCGCCGTTCCCATCGACGCCCAACGCGCGCTCGTTCGCAACGGGGGCCTTCACTGCCTGGCGGGTCTCGTCCGGTAGTCATGCCGGCCTCCTGGACACGTCCGGCGACGGCCGCGCTCGCCCTGGAAGCCGCCGTGGCCCTGGCGTGCCAAGGGGGATCGTCATCCGCCCCCGAGAAAGCGCTCCCGCTCCCCGGCGGAGTCACGACACCGAAGAACGCGCCCGTCACGGGACCGCGATTCCCCGGAGCGAATGTGCTCGTCGTGTCGATCGACACGCTGCGGCGCGATCACCTCGCTCCCTATGGCGCCCCGTTCGAGACCCCGGCGGCGTCGCGCCTGGCCCGCGAGGGCGTCGTGTTCGAGCACGCCGTCTCGCACATCCCGGTGACCCTCCCGTCGCACTCGTCGATCTTCACGGGCCTCTACCCGCCCCGCCACAGCGTCCGGGACAACGGCGGCTTCGTGCTGCCTCCCTCCGCCACGACGCTGGCCGAGCGGCTGCTCGCGCGCGGCTACGAGACCGCGGCCTTCGTCGGCTCCTACGTGCTCGCCTCGCGGTGGGGCCTCGCCCAGGGCCATCAGACCTACGACGACGCGTTCGACTACGCGGGCCTCGAGAGCCGCAACCTCGCCGATGTCGAGCGGCCGGGCGGCCGCGTCGTGGACGCAGCGCTCGCCTGGCTCGGAGCACGGCGTCGTGGCCATCCGTTCTACCTGTGGGTCCACTTGTACGATCCGCACGAGCCGTACACGCCGCCGGCGGAGTATCGCGCCAAGGCACCGTCCGCCTACGCCGGCGAGGTCGTCTACGCCGACGCCCAGGTGGGACGCCTCCTCGCGGCGCTCGACGGCTCGGGCCAGAGGCGCAACACCGTCGTCTTCTACGTCTCCGATCACGGCGAGTCGCTCGGCGAGCACGGCGAGTCCACCCACGGCGTCTTTCTCTACGGCGCGACGCTCGACGTGCCGATGATCCTGTCGGTCCCGCCCGGAAGCGAGACGACTGCGGTGGGGCGAGCGCTCGCCGGTCTGCGCGTGCGGGGGCTGGCGCGCCTCGTCGACGTCACGCCGACCGTCCTCGATCTCGTCGGCCTCGACGTGCCGGACGGGCTCGACGGCTCGAGCCTCCTGCCATTGGTCGTCCGCGAGGCGGCGGAAGGTGCGGCTCCCGCGAGCACGACCGCGAGCGCCCGGCCCAGCCCGGAGGCCGGCGACGCGCTCGAAGGGCCGGTGTCCTACGCCGAGACCTTCTACCCGAAGTTCCACTACGGTTGGAGCGAGCTCGTGGTCCTGCAGACGGCTCGCTGGAAGCTCGTCCGCGCGCCACGGCCGGAGCTCTACGACCGCGAGGCGGACCCGGCCGAGCGCGTGGACGTCTCCAGCCGCTACCCGCGGATCGCGGCCACGCTCCGCGCGGAGCTGGAGAAGATGAACGTGCTGTCGGCGGCCGGCCGCGAGCCCGCGCCGGCCGCGATCGATCCCGAGGCGCTCGAGCGCCTGCGCGCGCTCGGGTACGTCGGCGGAAAGGACGCGAGCGCGGCCAAGGCGCCGCGGCGAGCGGGACCGCTTCCGGATCCCAAGGACCGCCTTCCGCTTCTGCAAGAGCTCCTTCGGGCGCAGGGGCTCCGCGATGCGGGCCGGCTCGAAGAGGCGCGCGACCGCCTCGTCGAGCTCTCGCGCAAGGACCCGGACAACCCCGGCGTTCAGCTCGCGCTCGCCTCGGTCTTCTTCCGCCAGAAGGACGCGGACGGCGCGATCGCCGCGGGCCGACGCGCGGTCGAGCTCGATCCCGACTCGTCGACCGCCGTGCTCGACCTCGCGTTCGCGTACCAGGCGGCCGGCCGCACCGCCGAAGCGGCGTCGGGGTTCGAGCGCGCCCTCGCGCTGGACCGCGACAACCTCAAGGCCCTCGTGAACCTCGCGGAGATCCTCTTCGCGCGCGGCGAGCTCGAGACGGCCTTCGACCTCTACCAGCGCGCGGCCGCCGCGGCTCCGCGCTTCCCGCTCGTCCAGGTCAACCGCGGCAACGTCGCGCTGCAGCTCAAGCGGCTCGACGTCGCGGAAGAGGCGCTCCGCCAGGCGGTGACCCTCGGCGAAGAGCATGCGGGCCTGCACTTCAACCTGGGGGTGATCGAGGAGGAGCGCGGCCACCTGCAGGACGCCGCGCGCGAGTACCGCGCGGAGATCGCCGCCCATCCGGAGGCCTTCAAGGCCTGGGTCAACCTGGGGCTGCTGGAGCGGCGGGCGGGACGGACGACGGAGGCGCTCCAGGCGTTCGAGCGCGCGGCCGGGGCCAAGGCCGACGAGATGGCCGGGCCGTACTTGCTCGCGGAAACCCTCGCCGGCCTCGGCAGGCGGGGCGACGCCCTTCGATGGGCGGAGGAGGCGCGGACGCGCAGCCCGAGCGAGCCGCGTGTGCTCGAGCTCCTGCAGCGCCTGCGGGGTGCGCCGGGGAAGCGATAGCATGAAGTGCGTGCTCCCGCTCGTCGCCGTCCTCGTGGCCGTGCTCGCGTTCGCGCGAGCGGCCGCGGCCGAGCCGCCGAAGCCGCCTCCCCCGCTCCCCACGCTTTCCCTCGAGAGCTACGAGCCCGGCATCCGCGAGCCGATCGCGGAGGCGTATCGCAGTGCCCGGGAAAAGCCCGAGGACGCCGAACGCAACGGGCGGCTCGGCATGCTGCTCTACGCGACCGAGCAATACGACCTCGCGGCGGTCGTCTTCGAGCGGGCCCGTACGCTCGCGCCCGCCGACGCGCGGTGGGCTTACTACCTCGGACGGACCGAAGTCTATCTCGCCCGGCCGGACCCGGCCGCCGCCTCGTTGCGCGAGGCGCTGCGACTCCGTCCCGGATACCTCCCGGCGCGGCTGATGCTCGCCAAGAGCCTGCTCGAGGCCGGTCGCTCGGACGAGGCCCGTTCCCTGTACGAGTCGCTCGTGCGCGAGCAACCCGACACGGCGGAGGTGCACTACGGGCTGGGTCGGATCGCCGCGTCCGAAGGCGACGCGAGCCGTGCCGTCACGCACTTCGAGAAGGCGTGCGGTCTCTTCCCGGCCTTCGGCGCCGCCCACTTCGCGCTCGCGCGCGCCTATCGCGACCTCGGCGACGCGGGAAAGGCCCAGGAGCAGCTCGCGCTCTACCAGCAGGACAAGCTCGGGTGGCCCACGGTCGCCGATCCGCTGCTCGCGGCCGTCCTCGAGCTCAAGACCGGCGCCAACGCGCGCCTCCGCAGAGGCATCGATCTCGCGGAGAAGGGCGACTTGCGCCCGGCCGTCGAGGAGCACGAGACAGCACTCCGTGAGGACCCGCGTCTGGTCCGTGCGCACGTCAACCTCATCCAGCTCTACGCCCGGCTCGGCGAGCCCGAGAAGGCGGCAGAGCACTTTCGGGCAGCGGTGGCGATCGAGCCCGGCCTGCCCGAGGCCCACAACAACTACGCCTACGTCCTGATGACGTCGGGCCGGCTGGAGGAGGCCGCCGAGCACTACCGCGCGGCCATCGAGAGCAAGCCGGACTACCGGCTGGCGCACTTCAACCTCGGCCGCATCCTCGTCCAGCAGGGCCGGCTGTCCGAGGCGATCGAGCACCTGCAGAAGACGCTCGTCCCCGAGGACGAGGAGACGCCCCGCAACACGTATGCGCTCGGCGCCGCCTACGCCCGGGCCGGCAATCGCCAGGAAGCGCTCAAGTACCTGCGCGAGGCGTGGCAGAAAGCGACCGCGCGCGGCCAGACCGACCTCGTGCGCTCGATCGAGAAGGACCTGCACGCGCTGGGAGAGGCGCCGCCGACGTCATGAGGCTCGCGGCCGGTCTCTACCTCGTGGGCGCGGGCGCGCTCGTCCTCGCCCCGCCTCGGGACGCTCCCCCACCTTCGTTACCGACTTTCACCGACATCACGTCCCGGGCGGGCATCCGCTTCGAGCGGACGAGCGGCAGCCCGGAGAAGAGCTACATCTTCGAGGCCAAGGGCGGCGGCGTCTGCCTGCTCGACTACGACAACGACGGCCGGCTCGACATCTACTTCGTGAACGGCAGCACCCTCGAGGACGTGCGGCGCGGCGTGAGCCACCCGAGCGCTCTCTATCACGCGAACCCGGACGGCAGCTATACGGACGTGACGAGCGCTGCGGGCGTACCCGGCCCGGCCTGGGGGATGGGCTGCACGGTGGGCGACGTCGACAACGACGGCTGGCCGGACATCTACGTTCTGGGCCTCAACGGCAACGTCCTCTACCGGAACACGCACGACGGCCGCTTCGCCGACGTCACGGAGAAGGCGGGCCTCCGCGGCGGGCGGTGGAGCACGAGCGCGGCTTTCGTCGACTACGACCGGGACGGGGACCTCGACCTCTACGTCGCCAACAACATCGAGGTCGACGTCCGGAAGTCGCCGCTGTCCCTGCCCGGTCCCGACTGCAACTACCGCGGAGTCCGCGTGATGTGCGGTCCGCGCGGGCTGACGGGAGCCTCCGACGTTCTCTATCGCAACAACGGCGACGGCACGTTCACCGACGTCACGGCGGCGGCCGGCGTACAGGAAACGCATCCCGCCTACGGCCTCGGCGTCGCCGTGGGCGACTTCAACAACGACGGCTGGCCGGACATCTACGTCGCGAACGACTCGACGCCCAGCTATCTCTACCTCAACAAGAAGAACGGCACTTTCGAGAACGTCGCCCTCCTCGCCGGTGTCGCGGTCTCCGACGACGGGATGGAGCAGGCGGGCATGGGGACGGACTTCGGGGACTACGACAACGACGGCTGGCTGGACATCGTGAAGTGCAACTTCGCGTTCGAGGGCAGCAACCTCTACCACAACGAGCACGACGGCCACTTCGTGGACCGGGGCGCGGCCGCGGCGACCGCGCGGCCGACGTACCCGCTCGTCGGCTGGGGCGCCAAGTTCCTGGACTACGACAACGACGGCTGGAAGGACGTCATCGTGGCCAACGGCCACGTCTATCCCCATCTGCGCAACAGCCCTCCGGGAGGCGAGACGTACGAGCAGCCGCGCCTCCTCTTCCGCAACCTCGGCGACGGCCGCTTCGCCGACGTGTCGAACGACTCGGGACCAGGCATCCGCGAGGCCCGGTCCAGCCGGGGGCTCGCGATCGGAGATCTCGACAACGACGGCGACCTAGACGTCGTCATCGCCAACATCGACGGGCCGCCCTCCGTCCTGCGGAACGACGGAGGAAACGCTCGCCACTGGCTGACCGTGAGGCTGCGCGGAACCGTCAGCAACCGCCTGGGCCTCGGCGCGCGCCTCGTTCTCCGGACCGCCTCTTCGACCCAGACGGCCGAGGCCGCCGTCGCGGGCAGTGTCTTCTCGGCGAGCGATTCACGCGTGCACTTCGGCCTCGGCGAGGCAACACAAGCTGACCTCGAGATCCGATGGCCGAGCGGCAAGGTCCAGGCTCTCCCCGGGATCGGCGCCGATCGGATCATCGACGTGGACGAGGACGGCGGCCTCGTCGAGCGCGGCGGACAGGCGGATCACACAGTTCGGCGCGAGCGCTTACGCTGACCCGGAAACGACGACGCGTCCGCCACCGGGACCACGCGAGCCTCATGCCCGCGTGACGCACCCAGGCTGCGCATCAAAGCGCCTACGGATTCGCGGCCTTCAGGCGGTCGAGCGCCGGCTGCATCCGCTTCTCGATCTCACGGATGCGCTGGTCGGCGTGGATCTCCTCGATCTGCTTCTCGAGCTTCCCGATCTTCTGGTCCCCCTGGAGCGCTTCGATCTTCCGCTCGAGCTCCGCGATGTCTCCGTCGCTCTTCGCCTCCTCACGTCGCAGCTCCGCCTCGGCGTCCTTCATGCGGAGGGCGAGGTCCCCGGTCTGGAGCTCGGCCTCGAGCTTGCGGATCGCGGCCTCGTGCGTCTCGATCTCGCGGTCGAGCTGCGTGCGCAAGCCGCTGCTGGCCTGCGAACGGGCCGCCTGCAGGCCCCCGATCGCGCCCTGGTGGCTTCCGATCGCGCCCTGCAGGCCGCCCTGCTCGCCCTGGAGCGAGCCGAGCTTGCCCTGCAATCCGCCGATGTGGCCTTGGACTGCTCCGATCTCGCCCTGCAGCGCGCCGATCTCGCCCTGGATCGCGCCGATCTCCCCTTGCAGCGAGCCGACCTGGCCCTGGATGGATCCGATCTCGCGGGAGGCCGCGACGACCTGGAGCGCGTCCTTGAGCCAGGCCCGCGCCGCGTCGTCCACCGGGCGCGCCTCCCCGTTCAGCGACCACTCGTAGCGCGGCGCGCCCTCGCCCGGCGTGATCCGCATCCGCTGCGAGCGCTGCGCCGCGCGGGTCTCGATCAGCACCGAGCTGCCGGGGCCGAGCTCGCGGATCGAGCCGTCCTTCTCGTCGAAGCGGACAGGACCGTGGACGCGCGCGCAGAGGCGATGGCCGTCGCCGAGCCGCCGCTGCAGCGAGAACTCGCCGTGGCCGTCGCTGTCGTACTCCTCGTAGCTCCCGTTCATCCAATCGACGCAGCCGGAACCCGACGGCTCCACGCGCCGGGTCTTCTCCGCCGGCCGCGATTCCGCGACGACGTCGTGCGGCCTCCCGGCGCCGAGCGAGGCCACGGCGGCCCCCTCGGGCGCCGCCAGGATCGGCGCATCGAACGGCCCGGGCGCGTTCGCCCCGACCGGCAGCGGAGAAGCGGCCGCCACCAGGACCACGGTCGCGGCGAGGAGGGCGAGGCCGAGCGCCGCGGGCGCGCGCCCGCGTCCGGCGCTACGGTTGGCATCCAGGATCATGAGAAGTCTCCTTTCGAGCTGGCCGCGATCCACCATGGGGAGGGCGGCCGCGAGGCGCCGCGGCTCGACACGCAGCGACTCCGCGATCTCCATCAGATGGCGGGCGTAGGTGGAGGGGCGGGTGCCGAGACGCAGGACGGCCTCGTCGCAGGCCTGCTCGCCGACGAGCTGGGCGTGGCGCTCGGCGAGGCGCGCCAGCGGGTGGAACCAGTAGAGTGCTCTGACCAGGCGCCACGCGAGGAGCCTCCAGGCATCCCCTCGCGCGAAGTGGACGAGCTCGTGCTGAACGACGACGCGCCGTCGCTCGTCCGACCACTTCTCCGCCGCCGACGGGAGCAGGATCGCGGGCCACGGCCAGCGGCTGGTCAGCGGCGTCTCGATCGCGTCGGACGTGAGCAGCTGGACGCTCCGCCGCAAGCCGAGAGCGCGGCTCGTCTCGGCGGCGGTGTCGAGCCAGGATCCGGCGAGTGGCCTCGTCGTGGCTCGGAGTCGCTCCTCGCCGCGCAGCGCGTGCGCCAGCCCGACGAGCGCGGCCGCAACACCCAGCAGCCACACGGCGAGCAGCACGGAGCCGAACGAACGTGCGGGGGCTGTGTTCTCTGCGTTCACGGGCCGGCTGCCTGCCGAGCCGCTCTGCTCGAAGGTCATCGTCTCGGGCAGACTGAGGATGGTGAAGGCTTCGTCTGCGGCCGGAGCGCCCGGCGAGACGGCCGTCATGCGGGGCTTCGGCTCCATCCAGCGCGGCACCACGCGAAGCTCCCATCGCGGCAGGAGCGCCGAGAGTGCCGGCATGAGGAGGAGGCCGACCGCGGTCAGCGTCAGGAGAAGGTGGCGCGCGCCCGCCGGCTTGCGGCGCAGCCGCCGCTCGAGCCCGAGCGCCACCGCGAGCACCAGCGTGCTGCGCAAGGTCAGGGCGAGGAGCCACGCGGAAGCGGTCATCAGCGCCCCTTCCTGTCGGCGTCGTCGATCAGCTCCTTGAGGCGGCGCCGCTGGCGCGGCGAGAGGCCCGCGTCCTCCATCTCGACGAGTGCCGCCATCGCGCCGCGCGCGGAGCCCCCGAAGAACGTGTCGAGCAGATGGCGGAACGCCGAGCGGCGCGCGGCCTCGCGCGCGAGCGTGGGAAAGTAGACGAAGCGCGGCCCGTCGTACTCCTGCTTGAGCCGGCCCTTCCTCACGAGGATCCGCAGCGTGGTGCGGACCGCGGCGTCGGTCGGCGGCTGCGCCATCTCCGAGCGCACCTCGAGCGCGCTTGCGCGGCCGAGGCGGTACACGATGTCCATCACCTCGCGCTCGCGGCGGCTCAGCGGTTGCGCCTCGTTGTCGCTTCTGGGCATGCCTCCTTGTAGCAGGTCAGTGTGTAAAAAGCAACAGTCTGTTTAAAAGTCAACGCCTTGGAGATCGCCATGTCCTCCCAGCGTTGCGGTCTCCGGTACCGCGCTCGCCCCCCTTGACAACTGGCGATCATGGCTGTAATTTCTGAAGTAACAGAAATAACGGTTTGAACAGATGCCCGCACTTTCCCCGACCCTCCAGAAGTTCGTTCTCCACTGGGGCGAGATGGGGACCCGCTGGGGAATCAACCGGACGGTCGCGCAGATCCACGCCTTGCTCTTCATCTCCCCAGAGCCCCTAGACGCCGAGGCCATCTCGGAGACGCTGGCCGTGGCGCGCTCCAACGTGAGCACGAGCCTGCGGGAGCTGCAGGCCTGGGGGATCGTGCGGGTGGTCCACGTGCTCGGGGATCGACGGGACTACTTCGAGGCGGTCGAGGACGTGTGGGACATGTTCCAGATGATCGTCGAGGGTCGCAAGCGGCGCGAGGTGGACCCCACCCTGGCCGTGCTCCGGGAGTGCGTGGCGGAAGGTTCCAAGCCACTGGACGCCCACGCGCGGGAGCGGCTGCTCGAGCTCCTGGCCTTCTTCGAAATGATGACGCGCTGGTTCGACCAGGTCCGCCGCATGCCGCGGACGACGCTCACGCGCTTCGTCCGGATGGGGGACAAGGTCGCAAAGCTCCTCGGGCCGGCGTGATGGATCCTCTTCTCCTCGCCGCGACGCTAGCCACCCGCGCTCCGGT
>JBKPBQ010000279.1:0-6185 GCA_046726955.1 Acidobacteriota bacterium | reverse complement strand
CCTCGGGCCGGAGGCTCGGGTTGCCCACGAAGACGGGGGGCGTGCTCAAGTAGAGCTCGCCGAAGTAGGGGGCGCGGAAGCCGTGCCCGTAGCTCGCGCGCAGGCGATGGGCGCTCGCGGGGGCGAAGCTCGCCGCGAGCTTCGGGCTCCACTCTCCGCCGAAGTCGCTGTAGTGGTCGTAGCGGAAGCCGCCGGTGACCTTGACCTTCGCGACGGAGAGCTCCTGCTGCATCCACACCACGTCGATGTCGCGCTCGGGGTCGGTGCGGGACAGCGTTCCCCGTCGCAGCTTCTCCTGCCGGCGCTCGTAGCCGCCCTGCAGCGGGTTCTCGCTTCCCGTCCCGCCCCAGTCGTGGCGCGCGGTGAGCTTCAGCTCCTCGTTCCACTCGCGCCACGGCGCCTGCGGCTGCACGGCCCCGCTCACCACGAAGAATCGCGTTTCGTCGCGCAGGTACTCGCCCCAGCTGTAGGCGCCGCGCACGCTGGTGCGCGCGGAGGCGAGGTACTCGAGCTCCGGGGAGGCGGTGTAGCGGGTGAGCGCGCGCTGCGAATCGTAGACGGTGCTCGCGAGCTGGGTGGCGCCGGAGAAGAAGTAGTGCTCGACGTCGCGCCGCTGGTAGTCGCCGAAGAGGCGCGCCACGAGCTTCGACCCGAGGGCGAGGTCGGCGTTCGTGCTCGCGTAGTACCACCGGCTCTCCGGCTGGCCGATCGTCTGGGGGTTCTGCGGGTCGAGGTCGAAGCCGTCGTAGGTGCGGTAGCCGCCGGAGACCGAGAGGCCACCCCGGGGCGCGCGCCAGAGGAGCGAGTCGCCCGCGTGGAAGTCGGCGTTCGAGCCGCCGCTCATGTCGAAGCGGTTGACGACACCGGGATCGCGGCTCTTGCGGGTGATGAAGTTCACGACGCCCCCGAGCGCGTCCGCGCCGTAGAGGGCGGACCCTGCGCCCTTGACGACCTCGATCCGCTCCACGTCCCCCATCAGCAGGTCCTCGAGGTTGAGGTTGCCGTTCGCGTCCTTGCCGAGGTAGCGGTGCCCGTCCACGAGCACGAGGACACCGCTGTCCGGGATCCCGTTGATCGAGACGTGGCCCTGCCCCCCTCCCGGCTGCACCTGGATGCCGTTGCCGTTCTGCTCGACGAGCACGTCCTTCGCCGAGCGCGCCCCCGTGTCCTCGATCTGGGCGGCGTCGATGACGGTCGTCGGATTGGCCACGTCGAGGAGCAGCTCCTCGCGGCGGTTGGCGGTAGTCACCGTCACCGTGGTGGAGAGCTGGGGGAGGGCGAGGGTGACGGTGATCGCGCGTTGCTCGCCGCGTGCGAGGGCGACGTCGCGCTCGACGTGGTCCGCGAAGCCCGCGAACGAGACCTCGAGGGCGTAGTGCCCCGCGGGCACCGCGAAGGCGGCAGTGCCCGATCCGTCGCTCGATTGCAAGGCCACGGCCTGCGCGTTGCGGGTCAGCCGGACGCTGGCCCCGGGGATGACTCCCCACGCGTCGCGCACGGTGACGGAGAGCCTCGCGTCGCCGTCGGGGACGGCAGGGACCGGCGTGGGAGCCGCCGCCTGCAGGAGCGCCAGGACGAAAGCGCTGCTTCCCATCGCCATCGCCGCACCTCGACCGCCCCGCCACCGCCGGACACCGAGCCAAGCCTTCCCGACTGCTGCGCGGAGTCTGGGGGCGGCGAGAAAGGGTGTCAAGGCTCCGCCCGCGGCCACCGTGGTATCGTCCTGCTGTTGCACAGCGTCGATCCGGCTTCCGTGCAGGGGCTCGTGGCGCAGATGGCGAGCGTCGCCATCGTCGCCGCCGTGCTCTTCGGCTGCGACCGCATCTACAAGCGGCACTTCCTCCGCTACTGGGTGTGGAGCTGGCTCGCCGTCCTCGTCTCGCTGGCCGTCGCCGGGCTCAGCCTCTTTGCCCGCTCTCTCTTCCCTGCCCACGAGCCCTGGCACACGCTCGTCGCCGGCCTCGGGGTGAGCGCGGGCTACCTCCAGCTCGTCTGGATCATCTTCGGGAACCGCGAGATGGCAAAGGGCGAGCGGCTGCCGCGGCGAATCACGCGCTGGGTGCCGATCACCGTCGTCGCCGCCACCCTCGTCGTGGCCGGGTTCACGGGGTCCGGGGACGTGCAGCAGACGCGGCTCTTCCTCCGCGCCGGAGTGAAGACGATCGGATTCCTCGGAGGGGCTGTGACCGTGGCGTTAGGCGCGTTCCCGGGGGGCGGCCTCGGGCGTCCCCTCATGGCGGTGTCCCTCCTCTGCCGCGCCTTCGAGCAGGCCCTCTTCGTGCTCGGGGGCACGATCGTCGGGAGTCCCCTCTTCCAGCTCGCCCACGCCGGCGTGGTCGACGTCACGTTGAACCTCCTCCTCAGCCTGGCCATGGTCCTCTGGCTCCTGGAGGGAGAGCGCGAGCGCGCGATCGTCCTCTCGCGCGAGCGCGAGGACGCGGAGCGGGCGCGCGCGGACGCGACGCGCTTCACGGGGGAGATCGTCACCGGCGCCGCCGAGGCCATCGTCGCCCTCGACCGGAACCTCGACATCCAGGTCTGGAACCCGTTCGCGGAGACCCTCTTCGGCCTGCGGGCGAGCGCGGTCCTCGGGAAGAACGCGCGGGACATCTTTCCGCCTCCCCACGAGCAGATGCTCACCCTCATCGGCCGCGCCCTTCACGGGGAGACGGTGTTCGCGAGCGACATGAGATCGAACCTCGGGGAGAGGCCGTGGTGCGCGATCACGCTCTGCCCGCGCCGCGACGCGGCGGGCGACATCACGGGCGCGATCGCCCTCATGAGCGACATCACGGAGAGCAAGCGCGCGGAGGAGGCGCGGGATGCCCAGGCTCGGCTCACCGCGGAGATCGTGAACGGCGCCGCCCAGGGAGTCGTGGCTTTCGACCGCGACTTCAAGGTCGTGCTCTGGAATCCCTACGTGGAGCGCCTGACGGGCTGGCGGGCCTCGGAGATGATCGGAGTGGGCCTTCCCGAGCTCTTCCGCCGCGCCCCTCCTCCGAACTGCGAGGAGCGGATCGCCACCGCGCTGCGGGGCGAGGCGCAGAGCGCCGAGTATCCGGTCGCCCTCCCCGGCAACCCCTGGGTCTCCGCGCTCTTCAGCCCGCTGCACGGACCCGACGGAGAGCTGAGCGGCGCCGTGCTCCTCGTGAGCGACGTCACCGAGCGCAAGCAGGCGGAGGCGGACCGCGCGCGGCTGGAGACGGCGCTCCTCGCCGCCGCGTCCGACTGGAAGACGACGTTCGACGCGGTGGACGTGCTGATCGTCGTCCTCGACGCCGGGGGAGGCGTCGCCCGGCTCAACCGCGCCGCCGTCGAGCTCGCGGGGGTGAGCTATGGAAAGAGCCTTGGCCGACCGCTGCTCGAGATAGCGCACGGAGAGCCGTGGGAGACGGGGGCCGCCCTCGCCACGCGCCTCCTGGAGCCGGGCTCGCGGGTGGCGGAAGTCGCGCGCGACCGCGCCACCGGGCGCGTGTGGGGGCTGTCCGTCACGCGCTTCTCCAACCCCGAAGGAGGCGAGGACCGGGTCGTGATCGTGGGCCGGGACATCACGCCCGTCGTCCGCCTCGAGGAGTCGCTCCGCAGGAAGGAGCACATGTCGGTGATGGGCGCGCTCGTAGCCGGCGTCGCCCACGAGGTGCGCAACCCCCTCTTCGGCATCTCCTCGACCGTGGACGCCTTCGAGGCGCGGTTCGGCGACGTGGAGAAGCACCAGCGCTACCTGTCCACGCTGCGCACGCAGGTGGACCGCCTCCGCCAGCTCATGAGCGACCTCCTGGAGTACGGCAAGCCCCTCACGAGCGAGCCCACCCCCGAGAGCGTCGCGGAGATCGTGGGGGAAGCAGTGCGGTCCTGCGAGCTCCTCGCCCGGCGGAGCAATGTGCGGGTGGAGGACGCAACACAAGGCGAGCTTCCGCGCGTGGTCATGGACCGCTCGCGGATGGTCCAGGTCGTCCAGAACCTCCTCCAGAACGCGATCGAGCACGCGGGCCGAGACGGACGAGTCCTCCTCGAGGCGCGAGCCCACCGCAGCCGGAGCGGAGACGAGCGGGTTCGGCTGTCCGTCCACGACACGGGACCCGGGTTCCAGGAGGCCGACATCCCCAGGCTCTTCGAGCCCTTCTTCACACGACGGCGCGGAGGCACCGGCCTGGGGCTCTCCATCGTGCAGCGGATCGTGGAGCAGACGGGCGGGCGGGTCACCGCCCAGAACCATTCCGAGGGCGGGGCGCTCGTCACGATCGACCTCCCCGCGGGCGAAGCGCCGGATGCGGAAGTGGGGCGCGTGCGCGTCGCCCGGTAGTCAGGAGGAACAGTGGCGCACCGCATCCTCATCGTCGACGACGAGCCCGCGATCCGCTTCGGGGTGCGCGACTTCCTGGAGGCGAAGGGATTCGACGTGACGGAGACCGAAGGCTGCCAGGCCGCGGAGACGGCCTGCCGCGGCGCGCGCTTCGACGCCGCGGTCGTGGACTACCTGCTCGCGGACGGCAACGCCCTCGACCTGCTGCCGCGCCTCAAGGCCACCGACCCCGCGCTGCCCGTGATCATCCTCACCGGCCACGCGACCATCGACCTCGCGGTGCGCGCGATCAAGGACGGGGCGGAGCACCTGCTCACGAAGCCGGTGGAGATGCCGACGCTCCTCGTGATCCTCGAGCGCGTGCTCGAGCAGCAGCGCGCGCGCAAGCGCCAGCTCGCCGGCAAGAGCCGGCAGGCGCGCTCCGAGCCCGACCCCTTCCTGGGGACGAGCGCCGCCATCCGCGCCCTCGCCGAGGAGGCGCGTAAGCTCTCCGGGTCCGACCTGCCCGTGCTCGTCACCGGAGAGACGGGATCCGGGAAGGGCGTCCTCGCGGCCTGGCTGCACAACGCGGGGCCGCGCGCGGAGGAAGCCTTCGTCGACCTCAACTGCGCGGGCCTCTCCAAGGAGTTCCTGGAGACGGAGCTCTTCGGGCACGAGAAGGGCGCGTTCACGGGAGCGGTGACCGCGAAGAACGGCCTGCTGGAGGTCGCGCACAAGGGAACGGTCTTCCTCGACGAGATCGGGGACATGGACGCGGTGGTGCAGCCCAAGCTCCTGAAGGTCCTCGAGGAGAAGCGCTTCCGGCGGCTGGGGGACGTGCGCGACCGGCAGGTGGACGTGCGGCTCATCGCGGCGACGCACCACGACCTCCAGTCGCTCGTGCGCGAGAAGAAGTTCCGGAGCGACCTCTACTTCCGCATCAGCACGCTGCCCCTGCGCGTGCCCGCGCTGCGCGAGAGGGCAGAGGACATTCCCGCCCTCTCCGAGCACTTCCTCGAGCGGATCTCCGCGGACATGGGACGCGGCCGCATGTCGCTCTCGCCCGCGGCCACCGCGGCTCTGGCCGCGCACTCGTGGCCGGGCAACCTGCGCGAGCTGCGCAACACGCTCGAGCGCGCGGCCCTCCTCGCCTCGGGCTCGGTGCTCGAGCCGCGCGACCTGAGCTTCGAGGGAAGTCTCGACGAGGCGGTCGCGGCGGGCACGCTCGAGGACGTGGAGCGGCGCCACATCGAGCGCGTGCTCCGCGAGGAAGGCGGCCAGGTCGAGCGCGCGGCCAAGCGTCTGGGCATCCCCCGCAGCACGCTCTACCAGCGGATCAAGCAGTTCGGGCTCGTACGTGGATGAGCACGCGGATCGCGCGGCGCCTGGCCGCACCCGATCCACGATCTAGAAGGCTGTCCAGCCCCCTCGACCCGGTCCCCCAACCCTCCCCCTGATCCATCAATGATTTAGACCGTTACAACGCCTGGCACCACCCTTGCCGTTACCAGGTTCCGTGACTGTCGCCGAGCCGTCCGCCCGGAAGCTCCGCCCACGGGTGCTCGTCGTGGACGACGAGGAAGCGATCCTCTTCGCCACGAGCGAATACTTCGAGGCGCTGGGGTTCGAGGTCCACGGCGCCCGCGAGCTCGAGGAGGCCGAGGCGCTCCTCTCGCACGTCTCGTACTCGGTGGTGATCGCCGACCTGCGCCTCACCGGGATCTACGGGACGGAAGGCCTGGCCATGGTGGCGTTCGTGAAGGAGCGCTGCCCGCACACCGCGATCGTCCTCCTCACCGCCTACCGCACTCCGGAGATGGAGGCGGAGGCGCGGCGCCTGGGTGTCGACAGCTTCGTGCAGAAGCCCAAGCCGCTCGCCGACCTCGCGCAGATCGTGTTCGCC
>JBKPBQ010000278.1:0-4340 GCA_046726955.1 Acidobacteriota bacterium | reverse complement strand
CGAATTCAACGATTTCGAGAGCGTCGGCCATTTCGTCTCGAAGGACTGGGGCGCGGCCAATCAGTGGTGGAGAGCGTTCGCCGACGTCGTCGCGAGCAACGTGTTCGGAGGCGAGGAAGGCGACAACAACGTCCGCTGCTTCGTGAAGTCCTTCGTGAACCCCGGCTTGACTTGCCCGCCGTCCGAGAACGTCGACGCCGACTGCTCGCTCCACGACGCTATGGCGGTGGTCGCCGGCATCCCGAGCATCGATTGTGCCGACGACGCCTACCAGGGAACGGACGAGATTCATCCCGTGCTCGGCATGGCCCTCCGGATCCAGGAGGACCCGACTCTTGGAACCTGCCAGGGCGGAAGCAACGGCGGCGGCACCTGTCACACCGGCCCCGATTGCGCGGGAACTTGCGGCCCGAAAACTCAGGGGCAGTGCGAGGGCGGCACCCGCGACGGCCTGCCCTGTAAAGACCAATCGGACTGTCCGGGTACCGTCGCGCGGTGCGTCGCGATGGGGTTCTGCTCGGGGCACGGCGGGCTCTGCGAAAGCGACGCGGACTGCTCGGGACAGTGCCGGGTGGGCCAGCAATGGGCATTCTTCTACCGGCAGACCGGCAACACCGGCCCGTGCGGGGGTGCCTCGTATTCCCGCTGCCTCTCCACGTTCAAGTTGCCGCTCGGGTTACCAGAGCTTCCTGCCAACGGCGTGCTGACGGGGGCGGACGTTCACCTCGACTGGCACGCGTGGAGGATGGACGACTCCGTCCCCACGGATGTCAACGTCGACAGTAGCTTCGATCTCAGGAACGGAACGGTCCTGAACATCACCTTGCCTCACTTCGACGAAGGTGTCGTCGGGCTCGTCACCGTGACGCCCACTCTGGATACGACACCGCCGCAGCTCGCGTGCCCGGCGCCCATCGTCGTGGACGCGACCGGTCCATCCGGCGCGGTGGTCTCGTACGCGCCGAGCGCATCGGACAACTGCTCGGCAACGAGCGTCGCCTGTACGCCCCCGTCGGGCACCACGTTCGCGGTGGGGGATTCGACGGCCGGGTGCACAGCCTCGGACGGGGCGAACAACACGACCTCGTGCAGCCTCACCATCCACGTGAAGGGCCCGTCCGAGCAGGTCGGCGATTTGATCACCGTGGTCAACGGGCTCGCCACGACGAGCGGGATACGAGAGTCGCTCCTCGCCAAGCTGACAGCTGCCCTGGCGGGGCTGCAAGGCGGGAATCCGGCCGCCGCCTGCGGTCCGCTGCAAGCCTTCATCAACGAGGTGAAAGCACAGCGGGGCAAGAGCATCTCGGCGAGCGACGCGGACGCCCTCGTCACAGCGGCCAGGCAAATCATGGTCGTGAACGGCTGCAGGCTCTCACGAGCAGACCGACGCGAAGGTCGACGGACGCTGGCGAGCTTACTGGAACGTGCGGTGGCGGAACCGGCGGGCTCATGACGCGGGAGATCGGCCGAGCCGCTCGACGACTTCGTCCGTAGTCACCATGGCGGCGTAGTTCGGCATGTTGACTTCCAGGGCAGCGTGCATCTGTTCGGCCGATTGGCTCGCGGTCGCGTCCTTGACCACCGTGACCTCGTAGCCCAGCTCGCCGGCGAAGCGTACGGTGGACTCCACGCAGGTGTGGGCCAGTAGTCCGACCACGATGAGCCGATGCACGCCGTGCTTCTTGAGCTGCAGGTCCAGGTCGGTGTTGGCGAAGCCGCTCGAACACCAATGCTCGAGGGCCACGATATCGCCGGATAGGGGTGCGAACTCCCCGCGGATCTCTCCGCCCCACGTGCCGTCCGCGAAGGCCTTGCTCGCCCAGGCCGCCTTCTGGATGGGCGCGATGTACTTCCAGGTCTCGTAGTCGCCGGGACGATACCGATGATGCAGCGCGTAGAAGACGCGAAGGCCCGCCTTCCGCGCCGCGTTCAAGACCTGCAACATGTGGGGAACGCAGCCATTCGCTTCGGCAACCGCCTTGAGGCGGCCCCATATCTTGCCGCCGTCGGAGACGAAGTCGTTGTAGGGATCGATGACGAGAAGCGCCGTGAGCCGGTTGTCGTAGGACTCCGGTGCTTCAGGAGCCATGCCTCGCCTCGACGTTCCGCGCTTCGATGGCCTTGACGCTGTTCTCGAACGCCTTCACCAGGACTCCTTTGCCCACGGTGCCGAGCACGATTCCGAGAAACCGTCCCTTGATGTTCTTGCCCTCGCGCACCACGACGGCGTCCACGTCGGTCTTCCCGTCGGGCCGCCGCGTGAAGGTGTAGACGTGGCCCGAGTCGCCTCCCCACAAGTTGGAGTCCGTCGTCTTCATGACGACGCGGTTGGGATCGGACCAGTCGTAGTGCAGGCGTTCCCAGATGCCGCCCGAACCCTCCGTGACGTCGGCCTCACGGGGCCCTTTCTGATGCACTTTGAGGTACTCGTCGGCGCTGTTCCCGAAGAGCTTCGAGCGGCCCGGCCCGAAGTCCGTTAGGCCGGCGACGAACTGCTCGGGCGTCGAAGTGGTGGTCTGGTGGAGCCGGATCGTGGACATGCGCGCTCCTTTCCTTGCGGGCGGTTACTCCCTCTGGGGAGAATTCGACCACCTCGGTGAACGGGAGTCCATTGGACCAAGGTCGCGGTTGGTTGCGCGTCCCGGACCGCGAGCCTAAGCTCGCTCGAAGCTCCCGGAGGTCGAACATGATGCGGGTGGGCACGGCGGCGGCGCTGCTGTTCGTCGTACACGTCCACGCGGCCGGGGGCGAGGAGTGGTCCCGGTTTCGCGGGCCCGGTGGGTCCGGCGTCCTCGAATCCGCGAACCTGCCGGTCGAGATCGGAACCGATCGAAGCGTCCGGTGGAGGGTGGCGCTTCCGCCGGGACACTCCTCCCCGATCGTCGCCGACGGCCGAGTGTTCCTGACCGGCGTCGAGGGGAAGACCCTCGTGACCGTCTGCGTGCGTGCGGACGACGGGAAGGTCCTCTGGAAGCGCGAGCTCGAGTCTCCTCGCCAGGAGCGTCACCACGAGAGGAACAACGCGGCGTCTCCGACGCCCGTCACCGATGGGCGCTCCGTCTTCGCGTTCTTTCCCGACTTCGGCCTTATCGCCTACTCGGTGGACGGAGTCGAGCGGTGGCGGCGGCCCCTCGGCCCTTTCAAGAACTTCCAGGGTGTCGCCAACTCTCCCGTCCTCGTGAGAGACACTCTCATCCAGGTCTGCGATCAGGACGCGGGCTCCTTCCTCGTCCAGCTCGACAAGGAGTCGGGGCGGGAGCTGCGCCGCCTCGACCGCTTCGGCCCCACGTACTGCTCGCCCGTCGTCCACGAGCGAGGCGGGAGCTGCGAGGTCGTCATCGCCGGGAACACCGAGCTCGCGGGCTACGACTGCGGCTCCCTGGAGCGCCGATGGTGGGTCTCGGGGCTCCCCTGGCAGCCCAAGGCCAGCCCGATCGTCGCGACGATCGACGACCAGCCGATCGCCATCTTCGCCGTGCTCTCGGTCGACAACCTCGAGGAGGCGCTCCCCCCGTTTTCCAAGTGGCTTGCCGAGCGCGACGCCGACGGCGACGGTCGCCTCACCCTCCAGGAGATGCCGCTCGCCAAGTTGTTCGACCGGGACGGGGACGGCGTCCTGGTCGAAGCCGAGTACGCCGAGATCCGACGTCAGGCCCGGGCTCCCCACTCCATGCTGGCGGTCCGACTGGGGCAGCGCGGAGACCTCACCGACAAGCTGCTCTGGCGCAGCAGCCAGGGCATCCCCAACGTGCCCACGCCGATCGTCTACCGGGACACCTTGTTCGTGCTCAAGGAGGGCGGAATCCTTACCAGCCTCGACCCGCTAACGGGCGAGGTCCACCGGCGGCGCCGCCTCGAGGGGGCGCCCGGCGACTACTTCGCGTCTCCGGTGGCAAGCGGAGGACGACTCTACCTCGCGAACCTCGAAGGCAAGGTCGTCATGGTCAAGGCCGCGCCCCAGTGGGAGGTCGAGTCGGTCGCCTCTCTCGACGAGCCGATCTTCGCCACTCCCGCCATCTCCGGAGACCGTATCTACATCCGGACGCCCAGTGCCTTGTACTGCTTCGGCAGAAAGTAGGGACCATGACACCCGAGGAGCAGCACGAGAGTTGGAACCGGCTGGTATCCAAAGCCCGCGAGCGCCTGCGCGCTATCCGTCCCATAGACTTCAAGCGTACTAAGCCGCACTCGCTGCCTACGAGGCCGCCAAACCCGGCTTCTGCGAGAGGGCGCGGCCGCCAAGACGGTGTCTGACGCGGCACGGGCTGAACGACACGAGTACGAAGGATTGACGCGTATCCAGGACGCCTACGCCAAAGACATGAGCGGCAGTCTTGAGC
>JBKPBQ010000277.1:0-6883 GCA_046726955.1 Acidobacteriota bacterium | reverse complement strand
ACTTGCACCTGCTGGGCTCGCTTCGGAGAGTTTCAGTGATGGCTACGTCATCCCATCCTCCCTCCCCAGGCTTCGCCTGGCGCAATTCAGCACCCTGCTAGACGCCTTCAGTCCAGCTCGCCTTCCACGAACCAGGCCTCGCGCAGCCGGTCGCGGAAGATGCGGTAGACGCCGCCGCCGGCGAGGGCCACGTCCCATTCCTCGCGGCTCCACGCGACGTCCCACCAGTCGCCGGACGCGCGCCAGGGGCCGGCGCGGTCGACGACCGGTCCGTGCACGCCGGGCGCGGCAACGAAGGCGGGAGCGCCCCCGCGCAGCACCACGTCGGCGAGCCGGGGAGGCCGGAAGAGGCGAAGGGCCACCCGCGGAGGACCGGCGGGCAGGAGCACGGGGACGGCGGGGCCCGGCGAGAACGTCTGCATCGCGAAGGCGCTCGGGCGGTGCGTGTCGAGGAGCGAGGCCGCTCCCCCGCGGCCCGCGGCCGTCCACTCGTGGAGCCGCGCCATCGTCTCCGCGAGCTTCTCCGGCGACGGCTGGGCGGGGTCGAGCAGCGAGAACTGCACGGTGCGCGCGGGAGTGGGCTCGGCGCGCACGGTGATCGCGCGGATCGCGTCGCGGGGAGGATGCACCTCGAGGTCGAGGAGGACGAGCGTCCGCCAGGTCCGGGCGTCGCCGGAGGGCGCCGCCGGCTTGAGGACGCGGCGGTGCACCGAGCCGTCCACGAGGCCGAGGTCGAGGGCGAGCGAGGCGGCGCGCCGGCCGCGCTTCTCGAGCCCGGCGCAGAGCGGCTCGAGGACGCGGGCGAGCAGGAACGAAAGCGGCTCGAGCCCCTCCACCGCCCACTCCAGCTCGAGCGCCATCTCGAACGACTCCGGAAGCGGCGTCCGCAAGAAGACCGACTCGTCCTCGCCGAGGGCGCGACGCCTGAGGCGCGGGCCCTCGGGTCCGAGCCGCGCGGAGAGCTCCACCGCGGGCAGCCGCGCGAGGTCGCCGATCCTCCGGATCCCCCAGCGCCGCAGCAGCTCCTCGTGCTCGGGATCGAGGTCGAGGAGGTCGAGGGGAAGCGTGGAGAGGGCGGCCGCTTCCTCGCCCGCGGAGACGACGGTCAGCCCCGGGCGGGCGCGGGCGAGCACGAGTGCGGTCGTCCGCGAGAAGGCGAGAGCGACGTTCGCCTCGAGAGAGCGGGAGCGCGCGGCTTCCTGGAGGGCCTGGCCCAGCGCCTCCGGCCGCGGCCACGTCCTCCCCAGGCCGTGGAGGTCGAGAAGCACCGGGGTGGGGCCGCGGGCTTCCACCCGCGGCGTGAACTCACGCGCGAGGTCGAGGAGCGCGCTCGCGGTGGGAAGGGGCCGGGGAGAGTGGAGCCCGCCGTACATGGCGCCGCCGGATCAGGAGGCCGCTCAGGAGAAGGCGCGCAGCGCGAACGACGCGCGGCGCGGGGCGTGGATGCCGGATTGCGCCTCGGTCTCGAGCGCCGCGAGGAGACGGCCGGGACCCGGCGGCCCCGACCAGGCCGGCCGCGAGGACCGGAGGGCCAGGCTCGCGCCGCCGGGGCTCTTCGCCACGTGGGCGGAGGCGACGAGGAGGAGGGCGGTCGTCGACTCTTCGACGACGCGCTGCAGGCGGATCCAGGTGGGGCCGGGGAGCCGGCGGAGCTCCGGACCGGAGGCGTCGGCGAGATCGAGGACGACGACGTCGAAGAGGCCGGATCCGGCGACCGTACCGACCGCGGACACCGCCGAAGGAAGGGCCTGGGGTCCCCTCGCCCCGCGCAGCCAGAGGAGCCGGGGAAGATCGACGCCGGCGGAGGCGGCGGAGGCGGGGTCGAAGCGATCTGCGGGATCGACGAGGGCGGCGATGGCGCCCGCTCGCGTGGTGCGCGCGAGCAGGGACAGGACGAGGCCGGTGCGTCCCGCGGACGCGGGGCCGTGGACCTCGGACAGCTCCCCGCGCGGGAAGCCGCCGCCGAGGAGCGCGTCCACCGTCCCGACCCCCGAGGGGAGGGCCCGGGGGCGGCGGTCCTCTCCGCGCAGCGGCGGCGCGTCTCGCTGCAGCCGGCGTAGACGGAGCAGGTCTTCGAGGGCGGCCTTGGTGGCGGCGGGCATCCAGTCTATTTCGCTTTTTCTTCGCTATCCTGTCTCCAGAAAAAACCCCTGTCAAGCCCCGACTTTCTCTACAATCAGTGCCCCCCTCTCGGAGGCAAACGATGTCCAGGCTGTTCCCGTCGCTCCTTCTCGCGGCCCTTGCGCCGGCCGGCCTCGTCTTTGCCCAGCCCGCGCCGGCCGTGGTGCCGCTCGATGTGGTTCGCCTCACCGATGCCGAGAAGGAGGCGTTCCTCCGGGGCGCCGAGATCGTCAAGACGAAGGGCGCTCCCGGCGGCATCACGGGCTCGAGCCGCGCCACCCTCCGGCGGGGCGACTTCGAACACGACGCCCACATCCAGACCATCGACGAGCACAAGCCACAGCTCCAGCTCGCCTCGGGCATCGAGCTCGACTTCCACGACAGCTGGCGCGGAAACGTCGCCGCCTACCGCATCGACCGCCTGCTCGGCCTGGGCATGATCCCGGTGACGGTCGTCCGCCACTACCGCGACGGCGACGCCGCGTTCACCTGGTGGGTGGACGACGTGATGATGCGCGAGCAGGAGCGCTACCACAAGAAGATGCGCGCCCCCGACGTCGAGGAGTGGAACCACCAGATGTTCGTGGTGCGGGTGTTCGACCAGCTGATCTACAACTTCGACCGCAATCTCGGGAACCTGCTCATCGACAAGGAGTGGAACATCTGGATGATCGACCACACGCGCGCGTTCAAGATCTTCAAGGAGCTGAAGAGCGAGAAGAACCTCGGCGATCGCTGCTCGCGGGAGCTATTCGCCGCCATGCAGAAGCTGGACAAGCCGACGCTGAAGCCGCTGCTCACCGAGGTCTTGAGCGACGGCCAGATCGACGCGATCCTCGGCCGCCGCGACCGCATCGTCCAGTGCTACCAGGCCAAGATCGCGGCGCTCGGGGAAGCGCGGGTCCTCTACGACCTCTCGCCGCGCATCGTCAAGGTGGCGGCGCCGGCGGCGCAGTGAGAGCCGACTCGAGCTGGGTGAGGAGCGGCTGCAGCCGCTCCGCGTTGGGCTCGAGCGCCGCCACCTCGCGCACGTAGCGCACGAGAGGCTCGCCGTCGCTCTCGGGGAGAGCGAGGCGCTTGCCGCGGTGGACGACGAACGGCTTCCCCTCCTCGAGGACGAGGGCGGCTGGAGGGCCGCCGTACACCTTCGACAGGCCCACGTCGATCTGGACGACGCGTCCCGCATACCGGGGGAAGACGAGGTTCCCGTCGGTCACCGTATGGCCGACGACCATCCGCCGGCACTGGTGCTTCGCGAGCACCGCCTGGAGGTGCGGGACGAGCGACGGGTCGCCCTGGGCGAGGCCGCGGAACCAGAGCGGGCCGTCGGGATCGCGGCAGAGGAGCGCCGTCATCGGGTCGGGCTCCGCGAGCTCGACGCGGATCTTCTCGTTCAGGTCGCGGAGCGAGAAGTCCGCGTACTTCGGGGAGATCCCGCCGTGCAGGAAGAGCGTGTCGCCGATCCGGATGACGGCGTTCTCGCGCTTCAGCCACTCTCCGTACTGGCCGTTGGGCGCGAAGGCCAGACGGTGCTCGACCCAGCCCAACGGGTGCTCGGCGTCGAAGCGCTTGCGGTCCTCGTCGCCGAGCGCCGGCTCGCCCTGCTTCTTGCGCTCGGCGAGGAGCGCCTGCCATAGGGCCTCGCGCCGCCGCTCGGAGTCGGGACCCCGGAAGGCCGCGAACTCCTCTGGGATCACATAGCGCAGGTCCCCGAGCATGTTCATGGCCTCGTGGTTGCCGAGAAGGGCCTGGACGGCCCCTCCCGCCTTCTTCGCCTCCTTCTCGAGGCGCTGCAGGAGGTCCATCACCTTGCGCGAGTCGGGACCGCGATCCACGCGGTCGCCGGCCTGCACGAGCCAGGCCTTGCCCCCAGACCAGCGGCCCTTGTCGTCGACGAGGCCAGTGTCGCGCAGCACCGTCAGGAACTGGTCGTAGTCGCCGTGAACGTCCCCGACAGCGACGACACGTGCGACGGCGTCCCAAGTGTCGTCGCCGTCGGACGTCGTTGGCGCGGCGAGCGCCATCGTCGCCAGCGCGAGCACCCCCCAAGCCGATTCGCTGGATCTCATACCCGTCCCGATGTTACTTCCCCGCCGGGACCTGGGCGAGCAGCAGCTCGAGATGGGGGCGCACGGTCTCGGCGAGACGCCGGTGGCCCGCGTCGTTGGGATGAAGCCCGTCCGGGTAGTTGAGCTCGGCGTGGCCGGCGGTCTGCTCGAGGAGGAACGGCACGAGCGGCACCTTGTACTCCGCGGCCAGGCGCGGGTAGATCTCGCCGAACCGCCGCGCATACTCCTCGGCGCCGGGACGCGCGGGGATGCGCATCCCTGCGAGGAGGACGAGCGCGCCCGCGGCCTGCGCATCCCGCACGATGCCGCGGAGCGCGGACTCCGTCATCTCCAGGGGCAGGCCGCGGAGGCCGTCGTTGATCCCGAGGGCGACGACCAGCACGTCCGGCTTGAGAGCGAGGACCTTGGGGAGCCGCCGCGCCCCCTCGGCCGCCGTCTCCCCGCTCACGCCGGCGTTCAGGACGCGCACGGGCCGGCCCTTCTCGGCGAGCGTGCGCCGGAGGATCGCCGGGTACGCCTCTTCCGCCGAGAGCCGCCATCCCGAGGTCAGGCTGTCGCCCAGGAACGCCACGAGCGGCCCTCGGCCCCCGCCGCACCCCGCTTCCGCCAGCAGCCAGGACATCACGAGGACGAGGCGTCCCCTCATCCCATCCGGATGGCGATCTTGCCGAAGTGTCCCTGGCCGGCCAGGTGCTCGAAGGCCGACCGCGCCTCGGCGAACGGGAAGACGCGGTCCACCACCGGACGCAGCCGGTGCTGCGCGACCGCGCGGTTCATGGCCTCGAAGGTCTCGCGGCTGCCCACGATCACGCCCTGCACGCGGATGTTCTGCATGAGGATGGGCGCGAGGTTCACTTCGGTCGAAGCGCCGGCGAGGACGCCGATGAGGCTGATGTGCCCGCCGGGGCGCACCGCGCGCACGGAGCGCGCGAACGTCCCTCCGCCTCCCACCTCGAGCACGTGGTCGGCTCCCACCCCGCCGGTGAGCTCCTTCACCTTCTTGTCCCAGTCCGGCGTCGTCTTGTAGTTCACGAGGTCGTCGGCGCCCAGGCTCTTCGCGCGCTCGAGCTTGGCGTCGCTGCTCGAGGTCACGACGACGCGCGCCCCCGTCAGCTTGGCGAACTGCAGGGCGAAGATCGCGACACCGCCCGTGCCGAGCACGACGACCGTGTCGCCGGCACGAAGGCCGCCCTGCTCGACGAGCGCGCTCCACGCGGTCACGGCCGCGCAGGGAAGCGTCGCGGCCTCCTCGTCGGAGAGATGGGAGGGCACGACGACGACACCCTCCTCGTCGAGCACCATCTGCTCGGCGAGCGTCCCGTCGAGCGGCCCTCCGAGCGCCGTGAGCAGCTTCGCCTTGGTGGGCGGGCCCGCGATCCATTTCTGGCAGAAGATCGGCGACACGCGGTCTCCGGGCTTGACGCGCGTGACGCCGGCCCCCACGCGCACGACCTCGCCCACGCCGTCGGACAGCGGGACGAGCGGGAGCGGCTGCTTCGGGTAGTACTGCCCGCGGACCATCAGGAGGTCGCGGTAGTTGAGCGAGAAGGCGCGCATCGCCACGAGCACCTGGCGCGGGCCGGGCTCCTGGTTCGGACGCTCCGCGAGGACGAGGGAGTCCAGGCCGAAGCTCTTCTGGATTTCGAAGACCTTCATTGGGCGCACATTATCACCGTCGAGCGTCACTCGGAGCGGCCCACACTCTTGACATGATCCATGATGGTGCCTAGATTCTGCTCACATCTGGTCGTCCATCGCTGACGGGCAACTTCCCTCCAAGTTAGAGGCTCAAGGTCGCCAAGGGGCTTGACGTCGAGCCTGGTGTGACCGTCGGAGCCTGAGTCCCGGTCCTCCCTCCGAAGGGAATCCAACGATGTCTACCTACCGGTTCGCACATCGACTGAGAAGGCCAGCCTCTCGATGTGGGATGGAGAGATTCTCTCTCGCCTTTCTCCTCGTCCTTTTCTCCACGGTTTCCTTCTCTAGAGTCTCCGCGGAGACGCCCCCCACGATCGAGTGGAAAGCGGAGAGGCTCAGCGTGAGCGCGGAGCGTGCGCCCCTCGCACAGATCCTCCGCGAGGTGGCCAGACGGAGCGGCATCGAGATTCAGGGCCTCGATGCGCTGCAGGAGCTGGTCTCCGTCCGCTTTGCAGACCTCTCGCTGCGCGAAGGCCTGGAGACGCTCCTCGCCCAGAGGGACTACGCCATCGTGGGCGATCTGTCTCTCTCGGGGGGAAAGCCACGAGTGCGGGTGCTGGTTTCGGGACAGCGGGTGACCCCGGAAACGGCAGGGGAGCCGCGGGCACCTGAGCCTGCGGTGGAGACGGAGGATCCAGGCACTGAGATCGCGGCGCGAGAGGAAGAACCGGACATCGAGGTGGACGTCGTGGGCGAAGAAAGCCGCGATGCCGAGTCATCCTCAGCAGGACCGATGGAGGCGGTGCCATCGGAGACGGGGAGTGCTGTAGAGCAGATCGCGGTGGCATTCCCACGTGAGACCGCGTCGGTGGAGCCCGCAGAGGAGCCGGTCGTGATGGAGGAGCCCGGCACTGTGATCGTGGTGCAAGAGCAGGAGCCGGCCCCCGAGGTGGAGATCCTGCACGAAGAAGGAGGCGAAGCGGAAGAGTGAGCGGGGAGCCGTTCGGAAGGGAGATGGTTCCTCCTCCGCATCGGAAGGCATCTGGTGATGTCTG
>JBKPBQ010000276.1:0-13052 GCA_046726955.1 Acidobacteriota bacterium | reverse complement strand
GCACCATCCTCGACGAAGCTCGTGTTGAGGTCGGCGAAGGCGCTTCCCGCTCCGGTCACGCGGCCGAGCACGCCCTCCAGGCGCTCTGGGGCGCGCGCAAGCAGCTCGCGCAGGCTCGCGATCTCGACGCCCGGGGGCAGCGACGCGAGCGACGAGCGCTCGGCGGAGAGACGGCCGTTGATGAAGACGGCCCGCGGCCCCGCGAAGCCGGGGAGCGGCGCCGGGTCGTCCACCTTCAGGTCGAACTCCGCGGGATGGAACGTGGTGCGGATGAGCGGCGACACGTTCGTGTGCCGCCACGCCTCGTCGCGAGTGCTCGGGAAGCCGCTCTGCGTGAATCGAGCCATCGCCGCCGTCCGCAACGCGGCCAGCCACGGCACGTCGGCTGCGCTCTTCACGCGGGCGAACCGATCGAAGCTCGCCCGGAAGACCTCGAGCGAATCGCCGCTGCGCGCGGGGGCGCTGAGCGTCATCGGCTCGCCCCGGTTCCGGCCGGCTCCTTCTCCAGCCACGAGTAGCCCTTGTCCTCGAGCTCGAGCGCCATCTCCTTGCCCCCGGAGGCCACGATCCGCCCGTCCACGAGGACGTGCACGAAGTCGGGGACGATGTAGTTGAGCAGGCGCTGGTAGTGCGTGACCACGACCATCGCCCGCTCCGGGCCGCGGAGCCGGTTCACGCCGGAGGCCACGATGCGCAGCGCGTCGATGTCGAGGCCGGAGTCGGTCTCGTCGAGCACGGCGAGCGCGGGCTCGAGGACCGCCATCTGGAAGATCTCGTTCCGCTTCTTCTCCCCGCCGGAGAAGCCCTCGTTCACCGGCCGCTTGACGAGCGCCTCGTCCATCTCCACGAACCGCGCCTTCTCCTTGACGAGGTTCAGGAAGTCCATGGCGTCGAGCTCGCTCTGGCCGCGGTGCTTGCGGATCGCGTTCAGGGCGGCTTTCAGGAAGTAGATGTTGCTGACCCCGGGGATCTCCACGGGGTACTGGAAGGCCAGGAACAGACCCTCGCGCGCGCGCATCTCGGGCGGCATCGCAAGGAGGTCATTCCCCTTGTAGAGGACCGTCCCCTCGGTAACGGTGTAGCCGGGACGGCCGGCGAGCACGTGGGCGAGCGTGCTCTTGCCCGATCCGTTCGGGCCCATGATCGCGTGGACCTCGCCCCCGTTCACCGTCAGGCTGAGCCCGCGAAGGATGTCCTTGTCGCCCGCTTTCGCGTGGAGGTTCCCGATTTCGAGCATGGAGTGGGTCACTTCGGTCTTCTTTCGGGTTTCGAGTGGTACGCCCGCCGACACGTCCAGTCTACTTAACCGTACGAAAAAGTCAATGTTCGGAAACCGCCGTGGGCGAGCCGGTTAGGGGCTAGGAGCCTCGGATCGCCTTCTCGTAGAGGCCCTGGAGGCGCAGCCGGCGCATCGGAGGAAGCTGCAGGACCGCCGACTTCATGAGCTGGCCCATCTCCTTGTCCTCGCCCGGGGTCGTGGACTCGCGGTTGCGCACGCGATCGACGTAGGCGGCGAGCCGGCCGCGGTCCTTCCAGGGCAGGGCGCCGTAGGTGGCCGAGGTGATCTGCGAGAGGTCCGCCGTCTCCGCCTTGGAGAAGGTGGGGATGGCCCGGGACAGCGCGTCCAGGGACCTCCGGAAGGCCTGATCGGGCTCCAGGACCTTCGCCTCGCTCTGCGCCATGAGCATCTCGGCAGCCGGGGCCGTGAGCTGCGGGACGTCGCGCGTCACCACCTGCACCGCGGACTGCAGGCGCGCCGCGAAGACGCCCTGGGTCCTTACGCCCTCGGCGAGCCTGTCCAGCATCTGGGGCCGGGCCGCGCCCTCCGCGGGGGCCCAGGCCGCGAGGCCGAAGTACACCCAGCCGTCGCGCCAGACGACGCTCGTGTCGTGCTGGGGCACGCCGACCTCGTTCCACGTCGCCATGGACTTCTTGCCCGAGAGCTGGCCCACCACCACGTCCCCGCGCGACTCCTCCTTGAGCGACGGCGTCGTCTTCGTGCGGGTGTTGACGAAGCGGTTCAGGTACTGGTCGAGGCTCGCGATCCCCGGAGGCGAGCTCTCGGCCTGCAGGAAGGCGAAGCCCTCGAGGCGCGGCTGCGCGAAGGCGACGCGCGCGTCTGGAGGCAGCTTGACGAGCGGGCAGTCCTTCTTGAGGACGATCCAGCCCGGGGGCGGATCGATGGTGACGCCGAGCGTCGGGTCCTCGAAGCGCGATTCCGCGGCCGCCCACGAGCGGACCTCGCGCTGGGCGGTCGTCTCGGGGGCGAAGCCGAAGTGGAAGGCTCCGTAGGCGCCGCCCAGGATTGGCACGAGGAGGAAGATCATCTTCGCCCACGACATCCAGTCCGCGAGGAAGGCGATGATGCCGGTGAGCATGAGCCAGACGCAGCCGATCGCGAAGAGGGCGGGCCCGCGGACGCCCTGGGCCACGAGGATGCCCGTGATCGGGAAGAGCGCAACCGCGGCGAGCACGGTGATGATCCGCACGAACTTCCGTCCGAAGCTCCAGACGGGCAGGAGCAGCAGGGCGCACACGAGGAAGCCGAGGGCGATCTCCATCCAGGGCGCGCCGTCGAGGTCGGAAACCGCGTTCTCGGGACGGAAGGCCAGGAATCCGACAGCCGCGGCCGCGACGAGGAAGAGGAGTCCCGTGAACCGGATCCGCAGGGTGTTTGGATCGAGGTCGATCGAGCGGCCGCCGTAATCCTCCCGCGGCTCGTCGAAGTCTCTGTCGGCGGCCCGCGACGCCTTCTTTCCCTTGCCCTTGCCGGCCTTGCCCGTCGGAGCGGGGGCAATGAGGCCCTTGAGCTCGGGGATCTCGCCGAAGGTGGACCACCGCTTCGAGCCGGGAGTCAGGACCGGGCTGTCGCGGTCGATCAGCCCTTGCGCGTACCACGTCCGCAGGGCCGCGAGGTCGAGGGGGCCGATCTCGCTACCGTCCGCGATGCGCACCTTGTAGCCGGCCATTCGGCGCTGTCCTCCGAGGTGTAGCTGCTGCTCACGAGGCACTCGCCCGGTCCCTGGCGGTGCCGGGCGCGCCGGGTGCGGCGACGCGAAAACAGAGAAGTATAAACCGGACGGGCGCGGCGGTCGAACGGCGCGCGCCGTGTCCACCTCCGGCCTCGCGCCAACACTAATAAGATGCCTCGTGCTCTCCGCGACCCTGGCCCTGCTGCGGAGCAATCGGGGCTACCGCCGCCTCTGGGCCGCCCAGGTAGTGAGCCTCACGGGCGATTGGTTCACGCTCATCGCGCTCGCCGTGCTCATCTCCCGCGATTCCGGCGGCTCGGGGCTCGCGGTGAGCGGCCTCGCCCTCGCCCAGATGGCGCCCTGGGTGCTCGTGGGCCCCTGGAGCGGCGTCCTCGCGGACCGGTTCGACCGCAAGCGCCTCCTCGTGGCGAGCGACCTCGCGCGCGTGGCGGTCGTCCTGCTCCTCATTCCTGCGGCCGAGGCCGGCCGGCCGCTGACGGTGCTGGCCCTCGCCCTCGCCCATTTCGCCCTCGCCTCCGTCTTCGAGCCCGCGCGCGCGGCGCTCGTTCCCCGGCTCGTGAAGCCCCACGAGCTCGTCACCGCCACGACGCTGTCGAGCATCACCTGGTCGGTCATGCTGGCCGCGGGCGGCCTGCTGGGAGGCTCGGCGCTGAGCCGGGTGGGGCTGCGCACGGCCTTCGTGGTGGACGCGCTGACCTTCGTCGTCTCGGCCGTGTTCATCGGCGGCATCGCCTCTCCCCCGCGTCCCGTCCGGGAGGCCGCCGACCCGGCGCGGCCGGCGTTCCGCCACGGGATCGCCTGGGCCGTCGCGCACCCGGAGATCGGCGCCGCCGCGGTCGTGAAGGTGGTGAACGGCGTCGCCGCCATCGACACCTTCCTCGTCCTCTACGCCACGCGGGTGTTCGCGGTGGGCCAGGGCGGCGCCTTCTCCGTGGGGTTCCTCTTCGCGGCCTTCGGGCTGGGGGCGATCCTCGGCCCGGTCCTGCTGAACCGCTGGAACGACGGGTCCGTGCGCCGCATGCGGAGGCTGGTCGTCGCCAGCTCCGCGGTCATCTGCCTCGCTTTCTTCGTGCTGGGGACGGCGCGAAGCCTGGCCGCCGCGGGGGTGGCCGTGCTCCTCCGGGGGATGGGCGGCTCGGCCAACTGGACGTTCAGCACGATCATCCTGCAGAAGAGCGTTCCCGACCGCCTCCTCGGCCGGCTCGCCGCCCTCGACCTCGTGAACGCGAACCTGGCGGGAATGGTCTTCTCCGTGGCCTGGGGGCTCGCCATCGACCGCGCCGGCCTGCGACCCGCGGTCTTCGCGGCGGCGGCGGCGACTCTCCTGCCCTTCGCGCTCTGGACGGCGGCACTGCCCGGGCTGGAGCGCCGGGAAGCTCGGGCCGGCTCCGTACCCGCCTAACGGATCGAGAGCGCCGGATCTCCGAGGAGGTGGTAGACGGAGAGGAGCTCGGGAAGCGACCCCGTCTGCGCGTAGCGCTCCTGGGCGGCGAGGAGCGCATCCCCGATCCGTCCGTGGCGGCCGGACACGATCTCCTCCAACACCACCTTGTGGTAGACGTGCGCCGCCTCGTTGACGCTGAGGCCGCTCGGCGAGAACGCCGCCACCGCCCCCTTGCCTTCGGCCTTCAGCAGCGCCTCGCTCAGCGAGTCGAGCGGCGGGAACTGGAAGAAGCCGTTCAGGCAGTTCATGGTGAGGAGGAACGGCTGCTGGCTCTGCGGCGTGAGGTCGTTCACGTCGCTCCTGTTGAAGATGTTCTCGGAGGCCCACACCGCGGTCGCGCCGTGCCCCACGTAGCTCATGATCGAGGCCCCGTCGTCGAACGCCTGCTCGATCTTCTGCCGCGTGCTCGCTCCCTGCTGCGAGTAGTAGATCCGCGTCGGGTTCCGGCCGGCCAGGATCCCGGTCGCGATCTCCTCCGCGTCCGCCTCGAAGTCGCCGCCCAGGTCCGCATTGTCCGCCACGAGAACGGCCGGCCCGTCCAATCGTCCTCCCCCGTTCTCGTAGTTGAGCACCTTCTGCACGAGCCTCTGCGCCTCGTCGACACTCCCCGCCGGCAGCCGGCCGATCGCGATGTCGGGGATCAGGTCCTCCCCGTTCACGCTCGCGTAGCTCGGGTCCGACACCGTCCACAGATAGCTCGTCCTCACCGGGAACCCGGGCAGCCAGTCCTTCACTCCCGTACCCAGGTAGTCCTTGGGGTCGTAGCTCGCGTCTCCGAGCAGGACGACGTAGCGGAAGGACGGCTCCGCCCACGAGTGGTAGGAGTTCTCCAGGAAGGCCTTGATCCCGTCGGGTCCCGCCTCCCCGTGGCCGAACTGCGCGTAGACGTCCTCGAGGGCGACCGCCTTCGTCACGAGACCCTGGCTCTGCCGAAGCGCGAGCAGCGGCTGGGCCGCGGCGAGGAAGACTTCCGGGGCGATGAGCAGGTAGTCCGCGCGGTTCGTCGGGCTGCGAAGCGTGCTGCCCCGCGTCGGTCTCACCTCGGGATGCTGGAAGCTCGACGTCAGGAAGTAGTTGCGGCCCGCCTGCACAGGAAGGCTGAGCCCCGCCGGCGTCGCCGCCGCCCCGGTGAGCCACCGCGGCGCGCGGCCAGCGGTATCGAGGACGACAGCGGGAGACCCCAGGCCCGCAACCATCGCCGTGCCGGTCTGCTCGAAACCGCCCTCGAGCGTCCCCGCCGTCGCCTCCAGGCGCCGCGGGTAGCTCACGCGGAACCGGTCGAGGAACACCATCGAGTATGCGGCGCCCGTGTCGCCGACGTTATCCAGCGAGAGCACGTTCGCTCCCTCGAGCAGCACGCCCGGGCCGATCGCGAGATCCAGGCTGGTCGGCTTCTTCCCGTCGAATTGCGTCTCCCCTACGAGCGTCCCGTTCACGCGCACGCGAACGTGGTGGTCCTCGACGCCGTCGAAATCGCTCGCCCCCTGCAGGTCCACCGACAAGCGGCCGGCGTACCCCGGGACGAGCTTGTCCACCGCGAAGTCGTAGGTCCCCGTTCCCGGCGAGACGACCACGTCCCAGAGCCACAGGTCCGGCGCGTCCAGGAGGCCCGCCTGGTAGTAGACGTTCTCTTCTCGGACCACGTCCTGGAGGTATCGGGTGGCGGCACCCGGAACCGGCGACAGGCTCTCCAGGCCCATGCGAATTCCGTCCGTCCCCAGCGCCAGCTCGTAGACCGCGTCCCCGTACGGATTCAGCGCGGATCCTTCGCTCAGGAAGTAGAGCCACGACCCAGGACCGAACGTCGCCGACTCCGGCTCGACGTGGAAGGCGACGCTCACTCCCAGCCTCGACAGCCGCAGGCCCGAGACGGGAATGCGCCGCCGCTCGCGACCCGCGTCCACCCCGAAGATCTCCTCGTAGGCGACCCGGTAGAGACCCCGGTTGCGGGCCACGAGCTGGGCCAGCACTCCGCTCGACAGGCTGCCGCGCTCGACGCGAAGCCGGCCCGAAGACCCGCCGCGCGACGTCTCCCGCGGCTCTCTCCCGGTGAATTCGAGGCGCACCACGACTCGCCGCGAGAGCACGAGACCGCTGCCGTCCCAGCGCAGGGGCGAGAAGACCACTTCGGCCTTCTTGCGGTCTTCCTGGAACGAAGCTCCCACGAGAGCTGCCGCTTCCGCCGGGAACCGTTCGCGGAAAGCTCGTCCCTCATGCGCCGCTCTCTCGCTCGGCGCGACGGTTCCGTCGTCGCTGGTCTCGATCTCGGGAGTCCCCTGGGCGACCGGACGCAGCCCGCGGAAGCTCACCTCGTCGAACGCCTGGACGTTTGCCAGCCGCACCTGACGTCCCGCCACCGCCTCGACGAAGGCTCGCCGCGCGAGAAGACTCGGCTCCCCCGGTCGGCTCGTGCTCGCGAACCCCGGTATCCGCAGCCGGACCCGCCCGTCCTCGGCCGCGGCCGCCAGGAAGCCGCCCGTCGTCAGCTCGAGGACGACGTGGCTCGCGCTCCGCTCCAGCTCCCGAAGCCCGACGACCGTCGGATCCCCGTAGCTCGTCTCCGACGGAGAGCCCGTGGCCGGCGACGGCGCCGCGGACGGCGCCTGCTGCGGAGTCGCGGACACCGGCCCGTGCCGCTCCGCCCGGCCCGTCGTCTCCACGTCCTCGAGCAGGTAGTGGTACGTCCGCCCGTTCACGAGGCCCGAGTCGCGGTAGGAGTAGCTCCGGCCCACGGGCGAGGACCCCAGTCCGGCTATCAATAAAGATGTGATGCGCTCGAACGGACCCGCGGCCGAGTCGGACCGGTAGAGGTGGAAGCCCAGGTTCTGCAGCTCGGACGCCGTGGTCCACGACAGCTCGACGGCTCCATCCGCGGGCGAGGCCTCGAACGAGAGAAGCGTCACCGCCGTGGTCCCCCCGAACTCGTCGGCGCCGATGTCCCAGGCCGCGCCGGACGGCCGGACCTGGAAGTCGATGTCGTTCGCGAAGCCGGTGGCGGCGAGGTTCGTGCCCGCGTCGATGGCCGCAGCCCCCGCCTTGAGGTGGAAGTTCTCCGTGCCGGAGGTGGTGTTGACGAAGATGGTCGCGGCGTTCTGGAGGGTCAGGGATCCCGCGCCGGCGGCCGTGGTATCGGCGGAGATGTTGTTCGACTGGGTGAGCGTCCCCCCGCTCGTCACGAAGTCGGGGCCGCCCGAGTTGTTCATCGAGATCGTGTTCGTGACGCTCATCGTGCCGCCGCTCGAGCCGATGGCCACGCCGCGGGGGGTGTTCCCGTGCATGTTGAAGACGGTGGAGTTCTGCACGATGACGTGGGAGTCGCAGTTGTCGTTGCGGATGCCCGTCTGCTCGCCGTCGTAGACGATGCAGTTGCGCGCGGTGAAGGAGAGCCCGGGCAGGAGGCCGTTCACGTAGACGCGCATCCCGGTTGCGGCGTTGCCCCCCGGGTCGAAGAAGTTGTGGATGATGAGCCCGTTGAAGAGGACGGCGCGCCCTCCGGAAAGCGCCGCCACCGCCCCCGCGAGGCCCGTGCCGTGGAACCCCGTGAACTCGATCCACTCCACGACCGTGTAGTTGTCCATCGCCTGCACGCCGAACTTCGTGTTGCCGGTGCCGTCGAAGACGACCCCCGTGCCCGCGACGCCGGGGTGGCGCTGGCTCACGGGCACGGTGAGCTTCATGTTGCACTGGGAGTCGGTGATGGAGCCCTGGATCACCACCACCGAGCCAGTCGAGGGCGGTCCCCCGGAGTTGTAGACGAAAGCCGCGTCGTTGTAGAGGACGCCCACCTCCGCCCGGTTCGCCGCGGTGAGGTTGCCCTGGCGCGCGGTCTGCCAGTTCTGCGGGCCCGCCGCCCCGCTGAAGGCACGGACGATCGTGTAGCCGAGCGCGGTGCGCGTGGTAGGCGCGGGGGCCTGCAGCGTGACCTGGGTCGCGGAATCGCGCTGGAGGATGAAGAGCTGCTCCGCGGGGAAGCCGTTGAACGTCAGCATGTCCCCGAGGCCCACGTTCACGGGCAGGCTCGCCCCTCCCGCGAAAGTCACGACGGTCGAGCCCGCGGTGGCGGAGCCCGTCCCGACTCCGTAGACGGTGCCGGTGTTCATGCCGATCGAGCGGTAGTTGATGGTCGGCTTCTCGTCCGCCCCGACGTCCCAGCCCGCGCTCGTCCCCGGCCGCAGGCTTCCGTCGATGTCGTTGCTGAACGACAACGAGAGGTCGGTCCCGACGTCGAGGGCGTCCGACCCGGTCTGCAGGTGCAGGTCTTCCCGCCCGACGATCGTGCTCACGAACTGCGTGGTGGCGCTCCGGCCCGTGAGCGATCCGGTGCCGGTGGCCGAGGCGTCGGAGGAAACGTTGTAGGACTGAGTGCCCGCGGCGATGTCGAAGTCCTGGATCGTGTTGTCCACCGCCAGGGTGTTGGTGACGGTGAAGGTCCCCGCGTCCGCGAAGATGCCGCGTCCGGTCAGCTTGTAGACCGTGCAGTTCTGGACGGCCACCGTGTTGGGGGCGTTGGTGCCGCGGATCGCCGCCGGCTGCCCGGTCGGCCCGCCCCCGTCGTAGAAGATCGAGTTCCGCACGGTGAACGAGCTGTTGGCGTTCGCCTTGATCCCGACGACCGTGAACGTCGCGTCGTCGAAGTCGTGGACGAGGAGGTCCTGAAGGAGAACGCCGGTTCCCCCCACCGAGATCGCGGCCGCGCCGTTCGCGCCACGGTGGCGTATGAGCTCGAAGCCTTCGACCACCGTGAAGTTGTCGTTGACCGTGATGCCGTTCGTGGAGGCGTTGGCCCCGTCGAGGATGACCCCGCCCCCCGCCGTCCCGAGGTGACGCTGGAAGGGCGCGACCGTCAGCTTCATGTAGTGAGTGGCGTCCACGGTGTTCCCGCCGATCGTGACGCCGGCGGTGAACGTGCTGTCGTTCCAGGCGACTCCCACCTCCTGGCGGTTTCCCGTCACGAGGTTGCCCCCCTGCCCCGTCTCCCAGGCGGCGAGCGTGTTGTAGGCGCGTTTTACCGTGAACGTGCTTCCCGCCGCATGGTTGAACGCGGCCGCCGTCTGCAGCGTGAGCTGGGTCGAGGAGTCGCGGGAGAGGACGTAGAGCGTCTCGGCGCTCCCGCTCGTGAAGGTCAGGGCGTCCCCGATGCCGACGCTCGCGGGAAGGCAGCCGGTGAACGTCACAGTGCTGGACCCGAGAGGCAGCGTCGCCGTGCCGGACGCATAGAGGTTCGCGGCGTTCGTGCCGATCGAGCGGTAGTTGACCTGGGGACCGGCGAAGGCGACCCACGCGTACGTGCAGGGGAGCGCGGCCGAGCAGTTGGGTGTGGTGTTGCCGTTGACGTCGTCGTCGTTCCCGACCTGGAACCCGTTCGGCAGGATGTTCTCGATCATGTTCTGGGCGGCGGAGCTCTGGAAGTTGAACGAGTAGTCGCCCGGCATCTTGTCCGAACGCTGGTGGGGCGAGAGGGCGGCCGTGATCGACCCGTCGATGACGTATGCGGGGCGGAAGCCGAGGCCCGTGATCTGCCGGTCGGGGTTGAGGTCGCCGCTGTAGTTGCCGACCGCGATCTGCCCGGCCGCCGAGCGGACCGCGAGGTAGTGGTAGACCTCGCCGTTGACGTTCATGCTGTTGCTGGTCGTCCCCGACCGGCTCACCGTGAAGCCGGTGGGGTCGAGGCTCGTGATCGCGTCGTTGATGCCGAAGGGGTTCCCGTTGTAGCGGAAGGCGAGGTTGCCCCCCGCGCTCGTGCGGTGGAGCGCCCAGCGGGTCGACGAGCTCAGGATCGTCACCCAGGTCGGCTGGAAGCCGACGCCCGTGTAGGCCTGGGTGAGCGGCGCCGTGCCCGTGTAGGTGCCCGCGACCATGTTGGGATTGGGAGCGAACGCGGTCCAGAAGTACCGCGTGCTCACGAGGCCGTTGACCGTGTTGTCGCTGCCCACGGTGAAGCCGTCGGGGTCGAGCGACTTGATCATGTTCGCGGTGAGCGCCGTCCCGTTGATGAGGGGCTTTGTCGCGTCGCCGACCATGGTCGCGGTCCGCATGACCGTGATCTGGCTGGCGTCGGCCTTGATGATGACGGCTATTGGCTGGAAGCCGAGCCCGGTGATCCGGCGCTGCGTGGTGCCGTCTCCGTAATACACCCCGGTGACGACCTGCGCCTCGGCCCGTCCGAGGCCGAGAAGGATGGCGAGCACGCCTAGAGCGAGGCGCAGCGCGGACGACCCCGCGATCGGCCGGCTACGACGGATCAGCCGCGAAGACGCCACGTCGAACCTCTCAGCCCTGTGTTCGGCGTTCCGACCCGGCACTCCTCCGTCGAGGAAGCCCTGAGATGATTCGTGCGCTTCGCGGCCCCAAGTATGGGCCGCCGCATCATCGGTCGCGAACCCGTGGTAGCGCTTGCGAACACTTCTTCCCTCTTCGCGCGCCTCTCACTGCAATAGCGGTTCCCTGCTGTTCTCGCTGAAAATGCGGGGTTTATCGAGATTCGTCGGACCGCGCAGTCCGATTCCCGGCCGGGGGATGGCCGAGTTCCGATAACGAAATCGGTGAACGGTTATTACGAGGCGGCGAACGGTCGGACGATCAGCCGACGCTGCCCTCGAGGCTCACCCCGAGGAGCTTCTGGGCCTCCACGGCGAACTCCATTGGCAGCTCCTTGAAGACTTCCTTGCAAAAGCCGTTGACGATCATGTTGACCGCGTCCTCGCTGCCGATGCCTCGCGACTGGAAGTAGAAGAGCTGGTCCTCGCCGATCTTGGAGGTGGTGGCCTCGTGCTCCATGCGCGCGCTGGAGTTCTGCACGTCGATATACGGGAAGGTGTGCGCGCCGCACTTGTCGCCGATGAGCAGCGAGTCGCACTGCGAGTAGTTGCGCGCGGACTCGGCGCCCTTGCCGATCCGGACGAGACCCCGGTACGTGTTCTGCCCGCGGCCCGCGGAGATCCCCTTGGACACGATCGTGCTCTTCGTGTTCTTGCCGATGTGGATCATCTTCGTGCCGGTGTCGGCCTGCTGCAGGTTGTTCGTGACCGCGACCGAGTAGAACTCGCCCACGGAGTCGTCGCCCTGGAGGATGCAGGAAGGATACTTCCAGGTGATGGCGGAGCCGGTCTCGACCTGCGTCCAGGAGATGCGTGAGCGAGGCCCCGCGCACTTCCCGCGCTTCGTGACGAAGTTGTAGATGCCGCCCTTGCCTTCCTTGTCTCCCGGGTACCAGTTCTGCACCGTGGAGTACTTGATCTGCGCGCCTTCGAGAGCGACGAGCTCCACGACCGCGGCGTGGAGCTGGTTCTCGTCGCGGATGGGGGCGGTGCACCCCTCGAGGTAGCTCACGTAGGCGCCCTCGTCGGCGACGAGGAGCGTCCGCTCGAACTGCCCCGTGTTGGCGGTGTTGATCCGGAAGTAGGTCGACAGCTCCATCGGGCAGCGCACGCCCTTGGGGATGTAGCAGAACGACCCGTCGGAGAAGACCGCGGAGTTGAGCGTCGCGAAGAAGTTGTCGGTGTAGGGCACGACCGTCCCCAGGTACTTCTCCACGAGGTCGGGGTGCTGCTGCACCGCCTCCGAGAACGAGCAGAAGATGACCCCGACCTCGGCGAGCTTCTCCCGGAAGGTCGTGGCCACGGACACGCTGTCGAAGACCGCATCGACGGCCACACCCGCGAGCTTCTCGCGCTCGCGCAGCGGGATGCCGAGCTTCTCGTAGGTCTCGAGGAGCTTGGGGTCGACCTCGTCGAGGCTCTTCGGCGCGTCCTTCTTCTGCCGGGGCGCCGAGTAGTAGACGATCGACTGGTAGTCGATGGGCGGGTAGTGGACGTTCGCCCACGCCGGCTCCTTCATCGTGAGCCAGTGGCGGTAGGCCTTGAGCCGCCACTCCAGCAGGAACCGGGGCTCCTTCTTCTTGGTCGAGATGAGGCGGACGACGTCCTCGTTCAGGCCGGGGGCGATCGTGTCGGCTTCGATGTCGGTGACGAAGCCGGCCTTGTACTCGGCCTTCGTGATCTCGTCGACGGTCCGCGGATTGCTGCTCATGGCCCTTCCAAACGCTCCCAGGGTCCACGATAGCTAATCTTTACGAAAAAATCAAGTTTCGGCAGCGCGCCGCCGGAAGGCGGGAACTTGTTCGATCCTCACCGCTTCTGCTATTCTAGCTAGAGCGCGCAATGGCCCAGGACGTTCCGACCGCCCGCTGCGTCTATTGCCGGGTCGACATCAAGGTTCCCGCAAGCTACGCCCACGGCGACCACATCAAGTGCGGGGCCTGCGGGACGAAGCACAAGGTGGTTCGAGGCGACCGCCTGAGGCTCGTCCTCGCGGACACCGGGCCGCTCAAGGAGTCGCTGGCGCAGAACGAGCAGCTCGTCCATCGGCTCGAAGCCGAGCTCGCGCACGCCCGCGCGAGCTACGGCATCGGCGCCAACGGCATCGGCCTCGGCGTCGTCTACATCCTCTACCAGCTCGGCTTCAAGGGCGCGGCGTTCAACGGCGAGCTGATCGGCAATGCCGTGGGGATCGCCCTCATCACCGGCGCGCTCCTCGAGCTCGCGAACTTCCTGTTCCTCGCCAAGCGCCACCACATGACCCGCATCTCCGCGGAGCTCGAGGAAGCCGAGGAGGAA
>JBKPBQ010000275.1:0-8063 GCA_046726955.1 Acidobacteriota bacterium | reverse complement strand
GCCAGGAGCCGCTTCATGAGGCTCCCCAGGTCCGCTTTGGCCCCCGGAACACCGCCGAAGGTGTCGTGCAGCTCCCGGTACATCGCGTAGAGCTCGTCGTAGACGGCGTGGGCCGCGGGATCGGGAGTGAACCGCTTCTCCTTGAGCGACGTCATCCGGCCCTGGGCCTCCTCGAAGCTCGGGTGGACACCCGCGGCCACGGCCGCCGAGATCGCGGAGCCGAGCGCCGGAGTCTGCGGCGAGCCCGCCACGAGCATAGGGTGGCCGATCACGTCGGCGTAGATCTGCATGAACAGGTCGTTCTTCTCGGCGATGCCGCCACAGCAGACGACCCGGTCCACGGGGACGCCGTACTCCTGCAGGCGCTCCACGATGACCCGGGCCCCGAACGCCGTGGCCTCGATGAGCGCGCGGTAGATCTCGGCCCTCGTGGTGTGGAGCGTCTGGCCGACGACGAGGCCACTCAGGCGCGGATCGACGAGGATCGTGCGGTTGCCGTTGTTCCAGTCGAGGGCGAGGAGGCCGGACTCTCCGGGCCGGAGGCGCTGCGCCTCCGCCGACAGCTCGGCGTGCAGCGCGTCCTTTCCGTGGCAGACCTCGTCCACCCACCAGCGCAGGATGTCCCCCACCGCCGACTGCCCGGCCTCGATGCCGTAGTAGCCGGGCATGATCGACCCGTTCACGATCCCGCAGATTCCGGGGACGTCCTTCATCGACTCGCGCGCGGAGGCGATGGCGCAGTCACAGGTGGACGTCCCGATGATCTTCACGAGCGTCCCCGTCTTCACGCCCGCTCCCACCGCGCCGTAGTGCGCGTCGAAGCCGCCCATGGCCACGGTGATTCCCTCGCGGAGGCCCAGCTCGTCCGCCCAGCTCTTGGCGAGCTTGCCGGCCGGCCGGTCGGGAGCGTGGGCCTTGTCGAAAAGACGATCGCGGAGCGCGGCGAGCTTGGGGTCGAGGCGCGCGAGGAAGTCGCGGTCCGGCAGGCCTCCCCAGACGTCCGAGTACATGGCCTTGTGGCCGGCCGCGCAGATGCAGCGCTGCACGTCGCGCGGGCGGGTCACACCGGCGAGGACCGCGGGGACGAAGTCGGCGAGCTCGATCCAGCTCTCCGCGGCGTCGAAGACGTCGGGAGCGACCTTCAGGCAGCGCCAGACCTTCGACCAGAACCACTCCGAGGAGTAGACGCCGCCGATCGGCGCGAGGTACTGGGGAGCGTGCCGCCGCGCCGTCTCCGTGATCGCCGCCGCTTCTTCGGCGCCGGTGTGGTCCTTCCAGAGCCAGGCGTGGGCGGCGAGGTTTCCCTTCCACTTCGCGTCCACGGCAAGCGGGCGGTTGGCCGCGTCCACCGGCAAAGGCGTCGAGCCGGTCGTGTCGACGCCGATGCCCACGACCCGTCCCCGCTCGAAGCCTTTGACCGTCGCGGCCTCCGCGAGCGCCCCCTTCACCGACGCGCGGATTCCTTCCACGTAGTCGGCGGGGTTCTGGCGGGCGAGGTGCGGGTCCTTGGCATCGAGCAGGATCCCCTGCTCCCCCGAGGGGTAGTCGAAGACGTGCGTGCCGAGCGTGCGTCCGTCGGCGCAGTCCACCACCACGGCGCGCACGGAGTTCGTCCCGTAGTCGAGACCGATGGCGTAGGCAGTTTCCATATTTCCGCCGGGCACACTAACTCGCCGGCGCGAGGCTCGTCAAGAATGGTTCTCCGCGCTTGTCGATGCCCCCAGCCTATCGTAGCCTCACGGGAATGGACCGGGCCCAGGCCGTCAGCGCGCAGTTGGCGGGGCTCGCCGATCATCTGGCCGCGCGTCGTCGCGACCTCTTGCAGCGGTGGCGAGAGGCGGTGGACAGGGACCCCGAGATCAAGACCGCCACCGCCCTGCCCCGCCGCCAGTTCCTGGACCACATCCCTGCCGTTCTGGACGCCTTCGACAAGCGGCTCCGATCGCGGCTCGGCGCGGAAAGCTCCGCGGCCCGTCGCGCGCGCAAGGAGGAGTCGGCGGTTCACGGCCTCGTACGCTGGCAGCAGGGATACGACCTCCGCGAGGTAACGCGCGAATGGGGGCATCTAGGCCTGTGCCTGGGAGCGGAACTGGAAGACTATGCAGCGGCCCATCCCGAGCTCGAAGCCCAGGTGATGCCTCTCGCTCGCCGAGCCTTGGGTGAGCTGTGGAGCGACGGCGTCAGCGAGAGCACCGCGCAGTACTTCGAGCTGCGTCAGATCGAGGCGGTGGGACAGCTTCGCGACTTAGAAGGCCTGTTCGCTCAAGCCGCCGAGCAGGAACGGCAGCGCGCCGAACTGTGGAGGCAGGCTGCGCACGACCTGCGAGGGAACGTCGGGGTCGTTGCGACGGTCTCGGCGGGCCTCACGCTGGAGGGGCTACCGGACCCGGTGCGCAGCCGGTTCGTGCAGTCGCTCCAGAGGAGCGTCTCCGCCCTCCAGTCGATGCTCGATGACGTGACAAGCCTGGCCCGGCTGCAGGCGGGGCACGAGTACCGCCAGGACCAGGCCTTCGACGCGGCCAAGTTGATCACCGAGCTGTGCGAAGCGCTGGGGGGCGGGGCCCAGAAAGATGGCCTCTTCTTGCGGGCCGAAGGCGCACCGTCGCTGCTGGTGGAGGGTGATCCCGGCAAGGTGCGGCGGATCGCGCAGAACCTGATCCTCAACGCCCTCAAGTACACGTACGAGGGGGGCGTCACCGTCTCCTGGGGCGACAGCGATGAGAGCGATCCGAAACGATGGATGCTGCGGGTTCAGGATACCGGACCCGGCTTTCACGTCGGGCCAGGGGCGCCGTTGGCGGCCGCCCTGGAGGAGGCGACGGAAGAATCGAGGCAAGTCGACGCCTCCTCGCCTGAGAAGGCGACACGTCCCTCCGCTTCCGGTCGGAGACCGGATCCTCGGCCCGTGAACCAGGAGCGTGGAGAAGGCGTGGGTCTCACCATTGTCAAGCGGCTCTGCGAACTCCTTGACGCCACATTCGCGATCGCTTCGGAACCGAATCAAGGGACGACAGTCTCAGTGTACTTCCCCCGCCGGTACTCAGAAGTCGTGGCCTGACACTCGAAAGCGGACTCCGTCAGCCTCGAACGTCGTACCCGAGCTCGCGCAGAAGGCCTCCGGCTACGCCCTCGAACCCCGATCGCTCGTCGGCGGTCATGGCCGCGCGCCAGAAGCCCACTCGGCTGGCATCGGGGGGCCGCGTCACCCCCTCCTGCTGCCGGAGCCGCTGCTCGTGGGTCACGACCTTCCCGTCGGCGGTTCGCCGTTCGCGGTGCTCGGCCAGCCGCTCGGGAGCGCGCAGATGATAGGCCAGCTGTCCGGGATCGAACGGCAGATCGGCGAACGCGTCGACGATGTGCAGCGTCGCCTCCGTGTCGAGCACGAGGTTCTCGTAACGGATCTCCAGGTAGCGTGGGCAGCGCGCGGCCTGGGCCCGAGTCTCCTCGATCCGGCGGCACCAGTCGCGCGCGATCTCCCCCATCGAATCGCCGGGTGCGAACCACAGGCCGCGCACGGAGAGCGCGACGTCGCGCCCATCGCGGATGACGTGGACGAAGTGGGCCTCGGGGAGGAGGGCGCCGATGCTGTCGAGATGGCCGCCGTAGCCGGGTGTCTTCTCGCCCCACCGCGGCTTGCCGAAGCGTCGCGCGTAGAGCCGGTAGAAGGCCCGGACGGCCTCCGCCCGCGCGTCTTCCGGAAGCCGCTCGATCTCGGCCCGGAGGTCCTCCTCGTAGAGATGGAAGTCGCCCCACGCGTCCGCACCGCGGATGGCGCGGAAGATCGCGTCGCGGGCTCCCGGCCCTTCCGGGAGCTGCGCGACCTCGGCGAGAAAGCCCGTTTCCGGGGGGATCGCGAGTTCCGGGTGCGCGTCCAGCATCATCCTCAATAAGGTAGTGCCAGAGCGAGGGACGCCCACGACCACGGGCATGACAGCGAGCGGTTCCGACCGCGCCGACACGCTCGCGAGGCCTCGGGCGACAGGGCGGCCAAGCCGCGCCAGAGGCGTCCTCTCCATGGCTCGACGCAGGCGCCGGGTGACGGAGTTCCGCCGCAAGTGCGATTCGGCGGCTGCGCGGTCGCGCTCGATGCGCCATGCCCGCGCCTCGGCGCGGGCGGCGTCGCGCTCGCGGAGAAGCGCCCGCGCGCGGTCCCCCTCCCGGCGCGCCTCCTCGCGGGCCCGCTCGAGCGCGTTGTCCACCTCGCGGTGTTTCAGGCTCTGCCGCCAGACCGCGTCCCATTCGCTCCAGCGCGGGAAGAGCGACGCCAGGAACGCGGCCACGGCCCGGCCCTCCTCGATCGGCTGCGCCGGGCGCGGCTCCGCGAGCACCTCCCGGTACAAGGCCACGAAGGCTTCGACCTGGTGCGGAAGCGCGGCTTCCTTGCGGATCCGACCCGCGACCTCGCCGGCGGCGACCGCGTCGTAGCGGCGGATCTCCCGCTGCAGGACGTCCGCGGTCACGGGCTCCACGAGCGTGCGCATGCCGAAGTTGAGCCGGCGGAGGCGATCGAGTTCGCCCGGAGTCACGAGGCCCCCCACGCCGCGCAGGTCACAGAGGACCACGGCGCAGCCGACCGCGAGCGCTTCGAGCGCGCAACGCGCCTTGGCGAAGACGAGGTCGTAGCCGCCCAGGACCTGCTCGGGGTGGACGAGCAGAGCGCCTGCGCCCGCCCCCGCCACGTCCACCTCGATACTTTCGCGCGCGCACGCCTCGCGTACCGCGGGCAGCACCGAATCCTCGGTCACGTAGTTGCTGAAGACGAGGGCGCGCCGCGGCCGCTCCGGGAGCGGACCGCGCGGCTCGAACCGCGCGAGGTCCACGGCGTTCCGGATCACGGACACGCGCGACTCGGGGATGCCCGCCTCGTGGAGCCGCTCGCGGCAGTTGTCGTCCACGGCCACGTAGCGGCGGAGGCGGGGATGCAAGGGTGGCGCATCGGTCCACTGCAGGCGGTCGTGGACGACGAATATCGCGGACGCGTCGGGAAAGCGCGTGAGTGCGACGATGCAAGGGAGCGCGTGCTGGCCGTGGATGACCTCGGGCGGCGCGAGCGCGTCGAGGTCGTCCGTCGCGGGCACTCCGGCGCTCCGGAGCTCTTCGGCGATCGCGCCGGGATCCGGCGTGTAGACGGACGGCTCGTGGCCCGCCGCCCGCAGACCGAGGGCGAGGTCGCGAGCGAAGAGCTCGGTACCGGTGCGGCTGGCGAGGGTCACGTTCGTGAGCAGGACGCGAAGGGCGCTCATCGGCGCGTCGCCTCGACGTGGACCCAGAGGGCGCGCGCGAGCGGGAGCACGTGCGCGTGCCGCCTCAAGACCTGTCCGTACTTTCCGTCGGCCACCCGGCGCTCGCCGTGGCGCTCGTAGAACGGCGGGGTATCCGGCAATCCGTCGTGAGGCGCGCCGGGCGCGGCGGGACGGAGCAACTCGACTCGGAAGCCTTCCGCCCCGAACTTCCCCATCGCCTCCTCCACGTCCTCGGCGAGGTCGGTGTAGCGGCGCGCGCTCTCGAGCTTGCTCTCGAGCTGGGCATCGCTGAGCCGGAGCGCGAGCGCGCCGTTCCCGTCCCCGGCGGCCGGAGCGTCCACGAGGGAGAACTCGAAGTTCGCCACGTGCGCGCCGCGGTGCGACGCGAGGGCCACCGCGGCGTTCAGCACGAGGCGACAGGCGTCGTGCATCGGGTTGTAGCCTTCGGCCGAGTCGCCCACGACGTAGCGGATATTCTCACGCTGCAGGCAGTCGGCCAGACGGTCGGCGAAGTCGACGAAGGCGTCGGCCCGGCGGCCCAGGAGAGCGGCGTAGGCAACCGCGTCGGAGAGGGCGCCGAAGATCGGACCGGGGGCGGCTCCCAGACTTTCGAGGAGCGCGCGCGTGGACGGAAGCCGCGACGCGCCGGATCGGCCGGATCCGTCGGTCAGGACGCACACAAGGGGGCGGGCGAGGGCGACCAAGCCGTGGACCCGGAGCTCATGACCGGGGTGGGCCACGCAGAGAAGGGCCGGGCCGACGGGAAGCGACACCACGGCGACGAAGCTTGCCCAAGCCTAACGGCCGGCGCAACCGGGCGGAGCGGTCGCGCGAGGGCGAACTGGACCCCGCCGTTTGTCTCACGGTGCGAGCGAATCGCGTCGTGTCGAGCCGGTCAGAGGATCTCCTCGATCAGGTGAACTAGCCCCATCGGCCCCGTCGTGGACGCTGCGTCAGCGCCCGCTCCGTGTCACCTGACGGTGATCGCCGCGCTGTAGACGTCGAATCGATCGAGCGCCCCGTCGGGGTTGCCACCGGCGCTGTTGGAGTTGTCCGCCCAGGCCGGGTGGATGACGCCGCCGGCGAAGCCCAGGCCCGTATAGTCGCCGTACTGCACGCCATTGTGTGCCGCCTCGGCGTTCGAGGTGCCGGCACTGACTTGCACGTTCGCCGAGAACGAGGCGCCGGCGTCGCGGCTCACCGCCACGAAGTACTGGGCGTCGTCATTGGGGATGCCGTTCGTGTCGCCCGAATCGCGGGTTCCCAGATCGTTCCGCGCGTCGTGGAAGCCCACCGCGATGAACCCCGTGGCCTGATCGACGGCGATGTGCGGGTTGAACTGGCTGTTGGTGCCGGCGTCGTCGTTGACACGGACCGGCGCGCTCCAGGTCGCGCCGTCGTCGTCCGAGTGGCGGACCCAGATGTCACTGTCATTGCTTTCGCTCGGCTGTTCGTCGGTATAGAGGAGGTACACGCGGCCGCGATGGGCGCCCAGGGTCCGATCGTAGGCAAGCCCGGCCTCGGCGTCGACCGATCGCCGCGCCTGCGGCGGGATGAAATCGAACCCCCCGACATTGGTGGTGGTCGCGACTTGCGCGGCACCGAAGCCGGCCGGCCCGAACCCGTCCGGGTCAAGGTTGGTCCAGATGGTCGAGGGGCCTTGAGTCGGAATGTTGTCCTGGTAGGTCGTCAAGACCTGGCCGTTCGGACCCACCGCGATGTCGCCGAAGCTGCCGTACTTCGATCCGGGCACGGACTGCGGAGCACTGAGAGGCCCGAACTGGCCCAGACCGCTGACGGGCAGCCCCCGGACCTGGAGCAGCTGGCCGCCCTGGCTGAACATCTTGTAGACGAACCAGGTCCCGCCCGGACCGGTGGCCAGGCTCGGCTGATCGGTCCCGGCGCCCCACTTCTTGCCGTTCGCGATCGGGCTGCTCTGATCGGTGTGGTCGAGCGTCGACAGGAAGTGCAGCGTGAGCCCGCCATCCGTGCTGTACGCCGTCTGGACCTTCTTCGCCCGCAGGTCGAGGTAGACGAGGAAGAAGTTGCCGTACTGATCGAATGCGGCGTTCGGGTCACAGCAAGCGACGCCCAGGTCGTCGCTGCCGTCGGCGATCATTCGGGCCGACCAGGTCGCTCCCCCGTCGAAGCTGACCGATTCCATGAGCGCGTCGGCGGTCTGGAAATTGGAGACGACCACCACGTTGTCCGGGTTGGCCGGGTTGACCGCGACCGTGGTCTCCGCCTCGTTGTCAGCGAAGCCACTGATGTCGACATTGGGACCGACCCTCAGGCCGGCGGCGAGGACGCCGGACACCTGGCCGAGAGCCAGGGCGATCCCCGCCATGGCCGCAAGAAAGGCACGCCAGTTATGCGAGCGCATCATTGCTCTCCTCCACGCTTGCGCGACACTACGCCCCTCCCGCGGAGAGCGTCAAGACTGCAGTGAGCGGAGTGGTGTATGTGGTCCGACGAGTAGCGCCCCGTAGCTCAAGGGGAGAGCAAACGGTCTCTAAAACCGCAACGAGGGAGTTCGATCCTCCCCCAGCGGCACATTCTTGAAGAGGGGCCCCCTCGGACGAGGGGCGTCGGTCGCCGACCGAGGAGCGGTGGCGGGCAGCCTCGGTCGGGTGCGTCCTTCGCTCCCGACCGAGGCAGCCGCTGGACGGCTATTGCACCGTGAGCGTCTTGGTCTGGTTCCTCCCGTTGGCCGTCGCCTTGATGATGGCGGAGCTCGCAAAAAAAAAAAAAAAAAAAAAAAAAAAAAAAAAAAAAAAAAAAAAAAGAAAAAAAAAAAAAAAAAAAAAAAAAAAAAAAAAA
>JBKPBQ010000274.1:0-5241 GCA_046726955.1 Acidobacteriota bacterium | reverse complement strand
GTCCTGTGCTGGCTCGTCGCCAGCTATCTCCAGGAACGCGGGTCCGTGGAGAGAGCGAAGTAGGCTCCGGCCTGCGAGGTTCAGTCAACGGCCGACGCGGAGCCGAGGTCCTGGCCTCACGGCACCTTGACCACGGGCAGGGACACGTGCGACGGGTACTTCGCCGACCGGTAGATCCGGTGCGTCGCCGGGCGGAAGTCCGTCTCCTTCGCCAGGAAGATGTTCGGGACGAACGTCTGGGGGTTTCGGTCGATGATCGGGAACCAGGTGCTCTGCACCTGCACCATCACGCGGTGGCCGCGGCGGAACGCGTAGTCCTGCGTATGCAGGCTGAACGCGTACTCGAGGACGTCGTTGGGCGTGATCGCCTCCGGCTTCTCGAAGCTCTTCCGGTACCTTCCGCGGAAGACCTCGTTCGACACCATGAGCTGGTAGCCGGCGAGCTCCCAGCTCTCGGGGTTGTCCTCGGGGTAGACGTCGATGAGCTTGACGATCCAGTCGGCATCGCTGCCTGTGGTCGCCGCGAAGAGATGGGCCACGACCTCGCCCGCGATCGTCAGGTCCTTCTCGAGAGGCGGGGTCTCGTAAGTGAGGACGTCGGGCCGGTAGTCCACGAAACGCTGGTCCTCCACGAGCCACGTCCGCCACTGCGAGCCCCCGGGAAAGTACGTGGCCTGGATGGGATGGCGCCGGTACGGCACGGGGTGCGCGGGGTCGGAGAGATAGGCGTCGAACGCGGAGTCGCCCGCCGTCGGCGGAGTTCCCAGCGCGAGCGTGCGGTCCGGGCCGAAGTAGGCGCGCCGCTCCTCCGTCCTCGCCACGGGCGGCCAGGCGTCCCACCGGCGCCACTGGTTCGACCCCGCCTCGAACGTGAGCGCTTCGGGTAGCGAGAGCGTTCCCTCGTCCTTCAAGTAGTGGGCGAAGAACTTCGCCTCGACCTCGTCGCGGAAGTACTTCCCGGTCGCGCCGTCGAACGGGATCTGTCCGAGCTTGTCGCCGGGACCGCCGCGCCATCCCCCGTGGTTCCAGGGACCGACCACGAGCCGGCTCAGGTTCTGCGAGTCGTGCTTCTCGAGGGCCTGGTAGATCGCGAGCGGGCCGTAGAAGTCCTCCTGGTCCCACCAGCCGGCGACGCTCAGCGTCGGGACCTTGACGCTCTGGATGTGCGGGATCATCGTCTGCCGCTTCCAGAACTCGTCGTAGTCCGGGTGGGCCACGTAGTCGTTCCAGGTCGGGATCTTCTCCTTGAAGAGCTTCGCGTTGACGTTGGCGAGCGAGCCCAGGGCCAGGTACCAGCCGTAGGTGTCGTAGCGGTTGAACGCGAATTGCTTGTCCTCCTTGCCGCTCTCCAGCTCGTAGGCGTACTCGAAGCCGTAGCTGAGGCGGAAGGCGCCGTTGTGGTGGAAGTCGTCGCCCAGCCACATGTCCGCGGGCGAGGCCTGCGGGGAGATCGCCTTCAGGGCGGGGTGCGGCTCGAGCGCGCCCATGATCGTCGTCCACCCGAGATACGACACGCCGGTCATGCCCACGCGGCCGTTGTGGCCAGGCACGTGCGCGAGCAGCCATTCGATCGTGTCGTACGTGTCCGTCCCTTCGTCGAGCGCACGAGTGTCGGCGGGATCGCGGGCCGGCCGCTGCATGACGAACGTTCCTTCCGAGCCGAACTTCCCGCGGATGTCCTGGTACACGAAGATGTACCCGTCGTCGGCGAGCGTCTTCCAGCCCGGGCCCGGCCGCTCCTTGAGCTCGGCGATCCCGTAGGGCGTGCGCAGCATCACGAAGGGGAAAGGACCCTTGCGGTCGCGCGGCACGTAGATCTTCGTGTGGAGCTTCACGCCGTCGCGCATGGGGACCATCTCTTCGGTGACGCTCCAGGCTTCGGCCTGCGGGACCGCCTCCTCGAGCCGGGCCTTCGCTGCGGGCAGCGCCGCCAGCAGTGTGACCGCGATCACAACGGCGCGGCGGAAGCCAATGTCCATGATGGGTTTCCTCCTTCCCGCTTTCCGGATGCGCGAGAGCGGCGAACGCGACGGCGCACACATTAACAGATGGCTTTCCCACGCGAGAATCGATCGGCGGCGTATGTCCGCCGGGGAGAAGGTCATGAGCAGCCGGGTCACGATGAGAACGGTTGTCGCCGCTTCCTTTTTCCTGACGGCCGCCATCGCCGTCGCCGACGACGATGCGGCCGAGCAGAACCTGCGCCATTTCTTCGAGGGCCGCTACGTCACGGTCCTCATCGACATGCCGGCCAGCCAGGCCGGCGTCGACGTCTACCCGGAGCGCGAGTACCCGCTCGACTTCGGCAAGATGTCGAGCCGGATCGGGCAGAGCGGGATCTCCGTGCGCCAGGGCCAGCGGATCGTCGTTACGAAGGTCAAGGTGAAGGACGACCTCATCGAGTTCCAGCTCGGGGGCGGCGGGTGGAGCGACTTCAAGAACGGCTCGGGCTCGGTGTCTCCGCACCTGACGGCGAAGTCGAGCCGCGAGCGCGAGCTCGAGCGCCGCATCCGCGAGGAGACCGACCGGGACGAGCGCCGGCACCTGGAGCGCGAGCTGGACCACCTGCGGCGCGAGCGCGAGTACCGCGACGAGCAGAGCCGCGTGCAGGCCGAGATGGTCAACGAGCAACGCCACGAGATGGACCGGCAGCGGGCGCTCGACATGGGCTCGCGCTTCAACATCCGCTTCGAGAGGAAGGACGTGCCGATGGCCTTCGTCAGCCCCGAAGGGGTGGTGCGCGCGCTCGAGCAGTACGTGGACTTCGGCAGCCTGGCGCCGCGGCCGCCCCGCCGACCGGAAGACCTCGTTCCCGACGAGGCGCCGGCCCTCGGCGCGCACAAGGGGATGACGCGCGGCGAGATCGAGGCTGCCTACGGCCGTCCCCGCCGCGAGGACGAGAGCCGCGAGGGCGAGCTCACCGTGCGGGTGGCCGCCTACGAGCTCAACGGTGAGCGCGTCGAGGTGACCTACGTGGACGACGTCGCCGTCCGGGTGGCCCCGCTCCAGAGGCGCTGAACCGGAGAGGGAGCGTCAGTAGGCGAGGTCGCGCACGAGGCGGCGGTCGCCGTAGCGCACGACGAGCTTCGTGCCCGCCATGTGCGGGGAGAGGTCGATCTTGAGCGCGGGCTCGGTCGTATCGGTGCGCTCGAAACGCGCCGGGTCGTGCCAGACCGTCGGCCCCTCCGGCGTCGGCGTCATGACGTTGCCGGGCTGCAGGAACTCGGCAACGCTCAGCTTCCTGAGCTCGATGCTCATCCCCTTGTCTTCCGTCGTATTGGGGACGAAGACCATCGCGTAGTTCCCGGCGGGCACGCTCGTTCCCCCGATCGAGATCGCGCGCGTCGTCTCCAGCCGGGCGAAGGGCCAGGTGCGCTTGTTGTAGAAGGCCTCGCCGGGCTTCTCCATGGCCGCGAACGTGTTCGGCCCCCAGGGCGCGTTCAGGTAGAAGACCTTGACCCCGGGCGCGTTCGCGGACTGGATCGTGATGGCGGGCTTCTGCGGAGCCTCCGCGGCGGGTGCGGCCTGGGCGAGGGCGGCCGCGAGGGCGACCGACGCGAGTGTCGTCATGGCTTTTTCTCCGTGGGGCCTCCGAGCGCCTTGCTCAGGAAGCGCAGGCTGTCCTCGATCACGGCGAGCACGTATTCGTAGCCGTGGTCGCCGGGGTTGAGGGAGAAGGTGTGCGGGATGCCGCGCTCCGTGAGGCGCTGGTGGAGCGCGCTGTTGCCCGCGGCCAGGCCGTAGCGGTCCGCGGTCCCGCAGTCGAAGTAGAGGAGCGGCGCGCTGCGCGGGTCGAGCTTCGCGGCGAGGGCGAGCGGGTCGTTGGCGGCCCAGAGCGCGGGGTCGATGGGATCGCCGAAGACGCTATGGAACGCGGCCATCTGTCCGCCCCGCGCGCCCTGCTCGGCGGTGGGCGGCTTCTCGAGCAGCATCGCGCTGTGCGTCGCCGCTGCTCGGTAGAGCTCCGGGTGCGTGAAGGCGATCCGCAGCGCGGCGTAGCCGCCCATGGAGACGCCGAGGAGCCCCCGCCCTTCGCGACCGGGCACCACGCGAAACGTCTTCTCCACGAAAGCAATCGCGTCGCGGGTCACCACGTCCTCGTGCCGCCCCGCGGGTCCGTTCACGTAGAAGGAGTTGCCTCCCTCGATCGCGACCACGAGGAAGTCGGCGAAGCCGCCGCGCGCGCGCAGACGGGCGAGGGCGTCGCCGAGGCCGCGTCCCGCCCAGAATCCCGGGCTCTCGAAGAGGCCGTGGAGCGCGTACACGACCGGGTACCGGCGGGTGTCGCCGTCGTACGACGCGGGAACGTCCACCGCGTACGAGACGTCGCGGCCGAGCGCGGCCGATGGGAAACGTCCGGCACGCACCTCCGCTCCGAGCGGAGGCGACACGACGGAAAAGGCGACGGCCCCCGCGAGCGCTGCGAGTGCCGGCCGGACTCGTCCCCTCAAGCCGTCCTCCCCAGGTAGCGGTTCACGGCGCCGAGCACGGCGTCCAGCTTACGCGGGGTGAGCTTCCCCGTGAAGGTGTTCTGCTGGGAGGGGTGGTAGCTCGTGAACAGCCGGACGCCCCCGCCCAGGTCGTGCGCGAGGCCGTGGCCGAAGGCGAGCGCCTTGCGCGGGGGGAAGCGGCCGGCCGCGCGCAGCATGGCGAGGAAGCCGTCCATGGCCAGGCGGCCGAGGGCGAGAACGGCCCGGACGTCCCGGAGCGCCGTCCATTCCCGGAGCAGGTACTCGCGGCAGCTCGCGATCTCCCCGGGCAGCGGCTTGTTGGCGGGAGGCGCGCAGCGCGCGACGGCGGCGATGTAGGCGCCGCGCAGCTCGAGCCCGTCCCCGCGCGCGACCGAAGTCGGCTGCGAGGCGAAGCCCGCGCGGTGGAGGGCCGCGAACAGGAAGTCGCCCGAGCGGTCCCCCGTGAAGATCCGCCCCGTCCGGTTGCCGCCGTGGGCGGCGGGGGCGAGGCCCACCACGAAGAGGCGCGCCCGCGGGTCGCCGAAGCCGGGGACGGGCCTTCCCCAGTACGTCTCGTCGCGGAAGCGCTTGACCCTCGTCTCGGCCACGAGCCGGCACCACGCGCGCAGACGCGGACAGCGCTCGCAAGCGACGACGTCGCGCGAGATGCGCGCCAGGGAATCAGGGGGCAAGTGGAGGGAGGGCGGGGGCGGCCGCGCGCGGACCTAACGCTTCGACTTTCCTCCGCCGGACTCGCGACGCGCGCCCGGCGCGCGCATGGAGCGCTTCC
>JBKPBQ010000273.1:0-6651 GCA_046726955.1 Acidobacteriota bacterium | reverse complement strand
GGGTCCCGTCGAGGCCCAACGCGGCCCGACTCCGCCGGCCACGACGCTCGGGCCCGCTCCCGCCAGCGAGGCCCGCGGAAGCCTGGAAATCGTCTCGCAGCCGCCGGGCGCCTTCGTCTACATCGACGACGAGCCACTGGGGTCGACCGATCCCGAGACCGGTCGTCTCGTGAAGAGCGGGCTCGCCGTGGGACGCCACCGCGTCCGCGTCGCCCTGTCCGGGCACCAGGAGATCGTGCGCGACGTCGACGTGCCGGCAGGAGGGCGCGCCTCGCTCGCGGCCGCGCTCGGCGAGGCCTCGAGCGCGGGGCCCGGCATCACCGCGGCGCACGTGCTCTTCGCCCTCGTGGCGCTGCTGGTGACGGCCGGCCTCGCCTGGCTCGTGGTACGGAGGGCGCCGGACAGCCGCACGCCGCTCTGGGCGCCCACGCCGGGCGCGAGCACGCCTCGGGCAGTACGCACGGACCCGTCCGTCCCGACCCCCGGGAAGCTGAGCCCGGGCGCCCGCCGCGACGAGCAGGGCCAGGAGTGGTTCGGGGAGTTCCGGCTGATCGAGATGCTCGGGCGCGGCGGCATGGCCACCGTGTTCAAGGCGGAGCGGCGCCAGGAGCTCCTGGCCCTGAAGCGGCCGCTCGCGCCCTTCCTCGACGACCCGCACTTCATGGAGCGCTTCCTGCGCGAGGCCGAGATCGGCCGCACGCTCAACCATCCGAACATCGTGCGCATCCTCGAGCGCGGCGAGGTCGGGGGCGTTCCCTACTTCACGATGGAGCTCGTGGCGGGGGAGACCCTCGACGCGTTCCTGCGCGCCCGAGGGCCGATCGCCCCCCGCAGCGCCGCGGAGATCGTGACCCAGGTCGCCGAGGCCCTCGACTTCGCCCACACCAAGGGAGTCGTCCACCGCGACCTCAAGCCCTCGAACATCATGCTGCTCCCCGACGGCGAGGTGAGGGTCATGGACTTCGGCATCGCGCGCGCACACCGCTTCGAGGGGCTCACGGCGACCGGGGCCTTCCTGGGCACTCCCGAGTACGTGGCCCCGGAGATGATCGAAGGCAGCGGCACCGGGCCCTTCAGCGACCTCTACGCGCTGGGCGTCGTCTTCTTCGAGCTCCTCACCGGGCAGCGGCCGTTCGCGGGCGACACGCCCTTCGCCATCCTGCGCAAGCACGCGACCGAGGAGGCGCCCAGCCCGTCGCGGTTGGAGCACGGCATCCCGCCCGAGCTCGACGCCATCGTCCGTCAGCTGCTGCAGAAAGATCCCGCGCACCGCCCGGCGAGCGCGGAGGAGCTCGTGGTCCGGCTCCGCGACTGGCTCAACCAGGCAGCCTGAACGACAATAGGCCGCGATGACCGCGCGCGCCGGCGCCATCCTGCTCGCGCTCCTCCTCCTCGCTGGCGCCCCCGCCTCCGCCCAGATCGGCACCGTCTTCAACCGCCCGGGCTCGGGTGCGCGGGCCGCGGGGATGGCCAACGCCTTCATCGCGGTCTCCGACGACGGGACGGCCGCCTCCTGGAACCCCGCGGGCCTCGGCCAGCTCCGCAAGCCCGAGCTGTCCGTCGTGAGCTCCACCATCGGCCGCTCGATCGACGCGAACGGGTTCCGCACCCTGGACGATCGCGCCGCCTTCACCAATGCCCACTCCTCGTACCAGAGCACGTACCTGGACTTCGCGAGCCTGGCCGTGCCGGTGACGCTCTTCAAGAAGCCGGTCACCTTCCAGGGCTCGTGGCGGCGCCTCTACACGCTCGACTACCGCGAGGTGCTCTCGGTGACGCGCGTCCCCGTGGCCGCGGACGGGCCGCCGCCCCTGCGCGCGGACATCAACGACGACCTCGTGGGAAGCGTCAACGTCTTCTCGTTCGCCGGAGCGGTGAAGCTCACGTCGCGGCTCTCCCTGGGGGGGACCTACAACCACTGGCAGGGGGACTGGGCGGAAGACCAGGCCTTCAGCCAGACGCCGCTGCCCACGGGCCCGAGCGCCTTCCGTACGATCTCCCAGACGAACAGCGTGAGCGGCGACAGCTTCAGCGGGGGTCTAATGCTCACCTACCCGGGCTGGAGCGTCGGCCTCGTCTACCAGGGAGCGCTCGACGCGGACTTCACGGGAACGCAGCAGCAGATCGCGACCGACAGCGAGCCGGTGCCCTTCGGGGAGACGCGGGGCACCCTCCACTTCCCGAAGTCGATCGGCGCGGGCGCGGCCTGGCGGCCCGATCCCCGCTGGACGGTGGCCCTCGACTTCACGTGGGACGAGTGGACGGAGGCGACCATCGACACCCCGGAGATCGGCCACATCAACTTCCTCGACGGCCTTCCGCCCGACCGGACTAGCAGCCAGAACACGCTCGCCATCAACGCCGGCGCCGAGCACCTCTTCTTCGGCGAGAGCTTCGTGGTGCCCGTCCGCTTCGGCGCGGCCTGGGAGCCCCAGGGGGCGCGGGATCCCTACACGCGCGATCCCGTGAACTTCGCGATGCTCGCGATGGGGACGGGCTACAACACGAACAGCCTGAAGTTCGACGCCGCGTTCCAGTACCGGTGGGCGAGCTACAAGTCGGGGGGCGACTTCGGCGTCCTCCCCCGGCCGTCGGAGATTCCCCTCGCCGTGGGCGAGCGCAAGAGCAAGGAGTGGCGGCTCAAGTTCTCGCTGATCGTGCGCATCACGGACACGGAGAAGCTGCACCGCACGCTGAAGAAGATCTTCGGCAGCGACTCCTGAGGGCGGTCTCGGCAACGAAGGGGGAGGCGGCTCGCCTTTCGTGCGAGTGCGGAGAGCAAGCCGCCTCCTCGCGGTCCGACTATGGCACGACCAGGGCCGAGGTGTAGCTGTACTCGTTGTTGGTCCAGTTGACGGCGTTCGCCGAGCTCCCGCAGAGCCCCACGTTGTAGGTCCCTGCCGTCAGGCCGGTCACGACGACGCTCAGGCCATAGGTGTAGCGCTGGTTCGCGGGCGACGTGAGCCCGAAGATGCCTAAGCCCTGGGGTACGAGCGCTCCGCTCGGCTGGAGCTGCGTGCAGATGTAGAGGTTGAGTTGATTCGCGGCGGCGACCCCTGCCCCGAGGCCAGCGTGCGAGACGACGAAGACCCTCTGGCTCGTGCCCGTGATGACGACCGCCGTGGTCCCCGAGATGAAGCCGAGCGTGGCTGTCGGCGGGATGCTCAGGCTCGAGACGTAGCCCGCGAAGGCGACGTTCGGTCCCGAGGGCCCGGTGGGACCGGTGGCCCCCGTCGCCCCTGTCGGCCCGGTGGGGCCGAAGGCCCCCGGAGGGCCCGTTGCCCCGGTGACACCGGAGGGACCTGTCGCTCCCGTGGGTCCGGACGCCCCCGTCGTGCCGGTCGGCCCGATCGTGCCTGGCGCTCCGGTGGCCCCCGTCGGTCCGATCGGTCCGGTGGCGCCCGGATCTCCGGGACCGCCCGGAGGACCGGTGGCCCCCGTCGGGCCGGCGGCGCCGGAGTCGTAGTAGCCATTGATGTCGATGATCACGTCGAGGCCCACTCGCGGATACACCGTGATCCCGCCCGTGGCGCCTAACGTAGCCACGAGCGCGTTCGATATGGTCTGCCCCGCCGAGAAGGTCAGGGCCGCCACGGGCGGTACGGGCTGCGGCGACCCGTCCGGCCACACGGAGATGAACCCGGTGCCCGCCGTGTTCGTCACGGTCACGTTGGCGGAGACGACCTGGGCCGTGGGCGGGAGTCCGCAATGGCTGGCGACCGGGAAGACCCGCGGAATCGTCGCGATCAGCGACGGAGAGCCGAAAGGACCGGTGAAGCCGGAGCCCGGACGCGTGTCCGCGAGCCGGCAGGGTGCGACCGCCACGAAGGCGATCGGTGGAGTGGGCACGGCGACGGAAGTGACGTCGGTGGGAGACGCGTCCCGAGCGAGGACGGAGCCTCGGGGCGCGACGAGGCACACAAGCGACAAGGCCACGACGACGCGGCGCTTCGCCAACATTCTTTCCTCCTTGGAGGGACCGGTTGGTTGTGGGACTGGGCGGCGACTATAGGCGCCGGCGGCGCGGCGCGTCAAGGCTGAAAACCGCGCGCAGACAGTTGGCGGATCGAGACTTGCGCGGCTGTGTCGGAAGCCACTTTGTGTCCCCGGCGGCCACGCTACCCTCGTCTTGCTTGTCTCTCCTGGCCCGGACCCGGCGACCCCTGCTCGTCGCCGCTTTTGGGCTCCTCCCATTGGCGATCGTGGACGCTCACGCGGCCGACGAAGTGCGCGGCGCGCCGCCCGGCCGGATCGTGTCGGCCCCGGACGGAACGAGCCGCGCCGAGCTCGTCGCGTTCGACCCCGCGCTCGTCCCGGCGCTCCTCGCGGCTCCCCTGGAGAGCCGGCTGCGCATCGCGGATTGGCCTGTGGGTCCGGGTCTTCGGCGCGCCGTCTCCGTCACGCGCCACGAGGTGTACGCGTCCGATGCAAAGCTGGTAGCTGTCGATCAGGGCCACGAAGTGGACGTGCCGCGGTCGAAGCTCGTCTTCTTCTGGGGCGCGGTCGAGGGCGATCCGGCGAGCACGGTCGTCTTCGGTCTCGATCCGGACGCGGAGACGATCGCGGGCTACTCCACGGGGGCGGACGGAGACGTCGAGATCCGGCCGCCCGACGCGGATCGCTCCGCCCGCCACCTCGTCGCCGTTTCGGCGTCTCTCCGTGAGCCCAGCGGAGCGCCGAGCTTCGCCTGCGGCCAGGCCGATCGCGCGAGCGGCGACGCGGCGCCGAGCGCGCGCTCGGCCGCTTCGCCGGGAACCATCGAGCCGGAGCTGCCGGCGACGCTGCACACCGCCGTCCTCGCCATCGACACCGACAACGAGGTCATGGGGACGAAGTTCTCGAACAACACGACGACGGCCGCGAACTGGATGGCCCTGGCGGTCGCGGGCATGAGCGCCGTCTACGAGCGCGACCTCTTCGTCCGGTTCTACCAGGGCTACACGATCTTCCGCCTGTCCACGACCCCCGATCCCTACCTCCAGAGCACGGCGGGCAACGCGGATAACGCCAAGCTCACCGAGTTCTCGAGCTACTGGTCGGCGAGCTATCCGGGCGTGAGGCGGACGCTCACGATGATGATCTCGGGCAAGCAGCCGACGGCGGGGAGCTGGTCGGGTATCGCCTGGATCGGCGGGCTCTGCAGCACCTCGGTCGGCTATAGCTTCAATCAGGTCTTCCGCACTGGGACGACCGTGAGCTCGAGCGACGTGCAGCTCCTGACGCACGAGGTCGGGCACAACTTCGGCTCGAAGCACACGCATTGCACGGACACGAACCCGGTCGCGGTGGGGACCCAGCCCATCGACTACTGCTTCAACGGCGAGACCTGCACGCCCACCGGGCCCTGGACACCCGATCCCGGCGTGAGCTGTCCCGCGCCGTTCTCGATCGTCCCCGTCAACAACGGCGGCGTGAGCATCGACAACGTGCGCGGCACGATCATGAGCTACTGCCACAACCTGGCCGGCTGCGGCGTCACGAACGTCTTCCACCCCCAGACGGTCAGCGTCCTCTCGCCGCGCATCGACGCTGCGATAGGAACATGCATCTTCCCCGTGTCTGCGAATCCCGCACCCACGGTGGGCGGGATCGTCCCCTCGGCCGGCTCGTCGAACGGCGGCACCGCGGTCACCATCTCCGGAACCGGCTTCCGGAGCCCGGCGAGCGTCGCGTTCTCCGATCTCGGCACCGGCGGCGCCGCGACGTCGGTGGTGGTCGTGAACGCCAACACGATCACGGCCGTCGCTCCCGCCCACGCAGCCGGCCTCGCGGACGTGGTGGTCATGAACCCGGACCAGCAGACGGGAACCCTCCGCGGCGGGTACACGTACCTGCCCGCCCCCACGGTGTCCTCGATCAGCCCGAACGGCGGATCGCTGGCGGGCGGCACCGCCGTCGCGATCGCGGGCACGAACTTCGTCGCGCCGGCTACCGTGACCATCGGCGGGACCACGGCCACCGGTGTCGTCGTGACTGGCCCGACCACGATCACCGCGACCACTTCCGCCCACGCCGCGGGAGTTGTGGACGTCGTGGTGCAGACCAACACGATGACCGCGACCTTGACCAACGGCTATTTCTATTTCACTCCTCCGGCCGCGGCGAGCTTCTACACGCTCACCCCCTGCCGGCTCGTGGACACGCGGAACGCGAGCGGCCCGCTCGGAGGCCCGACCCTTTCCGCTTCCGGCCAGAGGAGCTTCACGCTCACCGGCGCCTGCGGCGTTCCCGCCAGCGCGAAGGCGATCTCCGTGAACGTCGCGGTCACGGGCCCAGCCGCGAGCGGCTTCCTGAAGCTCTACCCCGGCGACGGCCTCGCGCCCCTCGCCAGCTCAATCAACTTCTCGGCCGGGCAGACGCGCGCCAACAACGCGATCGTGCTCCTCGCCACCGACGGCTCCGGGAGCCTCCGCGTCCAGAACGGCTCGACGGGCACGGTGCACTTCATCCTGGACGTGAACGGTTACTTCGAGTAGCGGCTCTCCGCGGCTACACAACTCGCGCGCCAAACGGCTGAGGCGGTCGGCCTCGATCCTGGCGGTGCGTCTCCGCAAACGTCCTACCCGCGCGGGTACGCGAGGAGCCCGGTGTGGAAGACGAGGAGCCAGCGGCCGTCCACTTTCGTGTAGCCCTTGCAGGCCCGCCCCTTCC
>JBKPBQ010000272.1:0-8983 GCA_046726955.1 Acidobacteriota bacterium | reverse complement strand
GTTCGCGGCCACCACCTCGTCCCACTGGGCTCGCGTCATGTCGAGGACTCCGGCCAGCGGGTAGATTCCGGCGTTGTTGACGAGCGCGTCCACGCGCCCGAAGTCGCGCACCGCCGCGGCCACGAGCGAGCTCGCCTCCTCGGCCTGCGTCAGGTCCGCCTCCACGGCCACCGCCCGGTCGCGGCCGACGTCCTCGACGAGTGCGCTCGCGCCGACGGCGGCGCTGCGGTAGTGGACGACGACGCGGGCGCCCGCGGCCACGAAGCGCCTGGCCACTCCCTGGCCGAGTCCGCTGCCGGCGCCCGTCACGATCACGACGCGGCCGGAGAAATCGAGCAGCCGAGAGACATCGGGAGCGTCCATGGACTCCTCCAGGAGTAAGGTGCGGCCTCAAGCTAACCCGGGCCGGGCCCCGTCGCCAGGGCCGGACCCGGGGCCGAGCGGGAGTGCGAATGATGCTTGGACTGGAAAGCCAGACTCTGATAACATCTATAGGTTTGGGTAGGCGCCGTCGCGCCTACGACATATTGGCACCCAACCAGCGTTCGCACGTGGCCTCCCGCGGTGCGGGAGGACCCGAAGTTACGAGGTTTCATTGATGATTCGTCCTGCTCTCGTCCGACGGCCGGCCCTCATCGCCTTCGCCGTGGTCTCAGTCGTGTCGTGCGGGGGGAACTCCAACCCGCCCACAAATCCTCCCACCACCAGCGTCCCCGTCCCCGCCCCGACTCCCACGCCCGTGCAGGGCGGCTGTCCGGTCGGACTGGGCAGCGCGCGCTACACCTGCCAGGGCGATCTCGCCGGGCTCCAGCCGCGCGTCGAGGCCGCGATCGACAAGCTGGTCAAGGACCAGCCGACGCTCTTCAACCTGACGGACGATCCCGGCGGCGACCACCGCTACCGCATCCTGAACCTCGACTCGTATTACGACGGCGTCATCGCGAACCTCCAGTCGGGCGGGCTGTGCGCGCAGCGCGACTACCTCGACAAGGACCGGATCGCCGTCAAGGAAAACAACACCTACAACGAGTCCTACAACGTGGTCGGGCGGCAGAGCCGGATCCAGCGCGGTCCCGAGATGTACGCGGGGACGTGCACTCCCGCGAACTTCCCCCTGAACGGGGATGCCTCGGCCGTGGCCCGGGTGTCGGTCTCGTTCTTCCGCTACACGGATTGCCCGCCGGGAACCAAGCTGCCGCCGCCGCACGAGTCGCTTCCCGTGGGGTGCCGCGGGACGATCACCGCGACGCCCAAGGACAGCCTGGGCAACAAGCTGCCGCCCGAGCTCCACGGCTCGGACGTGACCTGGTTCGTGCAGGCGGGGGAGGGGACGGTGATCTCGCCGGGCCCGTCGCCCGACGGGGTCCCGTTCAACCTGGTCCTCAGGGGCGTCGATGCCGGGGAGTTCAGTGTCTGCGCCACTGTCGCCGGCGTCACCGGCTGCCTGAACGGCAAGGTCATTCCGTAAGCCTGTGAAAAGACGCCAAACCCGCGTCCCGCCGACGTAATATCCGCCGGCGGGTGGCGGTATCGCTTGTTCGGCCCCCTCCCTGTCTGCTAACATCCCAAAGTTTTGCCGGGGTCCCGAGGATCCTCCCTGGGGCGTCCGGCTTCGCTACCGGGGTGCCGCCGCCGTCGTTCGTGACGGTTGGAGAGCGGCTCCGCCGGGGAGGAATTGATGATTCGAGGACTTGCTCTCATTCGCCGCCCCGCCGTCGTCTTCACGCTCCTTCTCACCGTTGCCTGCGGAGGCGGGAGCAAGTCGCCCTCGTCGCCGGTTCCGACCCCGGTGCCGACCACCACCCCGAACCCCGCGCCCACCCCCGTGGCGGGCTGCCCCCTCGGTCTGGGCAGCGGCCGCTTCACCTGCCAGGGCGACACGCCCGGGCTCCTTCCCCGCGTGGACGCGGCGATCAACAAGCTCGTCCAGGACCGGCCGTCGCTCTTCAACACGAACAACCCTCCCTCGGCCGGCGGGTACCTCGTCTACGACTCCGACGCGTTCTACAACGGCGTCATCGACAACCTCGTGGCCGACGGGCTCTGCGCGCAGCGCGACTACCTCGACCGTGACAAGCTCAGTGTGAAGGAGGACAACTCGTACAACGAGGTCTACGACATCCTCACCACGCAGAACCGGATCCGGCGAGGGCCCGTGACCTACCAGAAGACCTGCACGCCCGCGAACTTCCCGCTCACCGCGGACCAGGCAGTGGCGTCGGTCTCCGTCTCGTTCTTCCGCTACACGGAGTGCGCCAACCTCACCCCGCCCCATAACAGCATCGCGATGGGCTGCCGCGGCACGATCACGGCCACGCCGCGCGACGCCCAGGGGAACAAGCTGCCGATGGACCTTCACAGCCACGACATCACCTGGTTCGTCCGGTACGGAGAGGGCACCACGATCGTGACGAGCCCCGCCCCGGACGGCGTCTCCTTCAACCTGGTGATCATCACCCGCGACGTCGGCGAGTTCAGCGTGTGCGCGACCGTGGGCTCGATGACCGGCTGCCTGAACGGGCACGTAATCCCGTAAACAGTCGCCCGGCGTGGGCTCCCTGCTGGTCGGGCTGGTCATCGGACTCGACCTGGCGGGCGCCTTCGCCCGCGTGCCGAGGGCGGCGCGTTTCCTTCGGGGAGCCGCCGCCCTCCTCCTTTTCGGCATCGTCGTCGGCATCGCGTATCGACCCGCTTTCGACGGCTACGACACGGACCTCTGGACGTACCTGCTGATCGTCGAGCGCGTGGCGGACGGGCAGGACGTCCTCCGCCTCGATCACTTCCTCCTCCAGCCCCCCGCGAGCCCGCACGTCTCGCTCGTCTGGCTCTCGCTCGGTCTCGTCCGCCGGCTCACGGGCGTCGAGGCGATCGTCCTCGTGCGCGTCCTGCACGTCCTCTCCGCCGCGCTCCTTTCCTGGGCGGCCTGGCGTCTGGCCGATCGGCTGCTCCCTCGAGCCCTGCGCTGGCCGGCGCTCGTCCTCTTCTGGCTCTCGCTGCCCGAGACGTGGGGGGCGGTGGGTCTCGGACGCTATGTCTCGCTGGGCTTCGTGATGCTGGTCGTGGAGGCGCTGCTGCGCTCGGCGGCGGACGAGGGGTGGAAGCTCAAGACCCCGCGCGTGCGAGCCGCGCTCTTCATCGCCCTCGCCTTCTACTCGCACCTCTTCGGGGGAGTGCTGGCCGTCGCGGCGGTCGGGCTCGTGGCGGTGGCGCGGCGCCATGACCCGCGGGCGCCCCGTCTTCGCGACCTCGCGGCCGTGGTCGGTCTCGGCCTGCTCGTCGCGCTGCCGTGCCTCGCCTACTCGCTGCAGACCCTCGGTCTCCGCCGCAGCCCCGCGCACCTCTGGCGGCCGGACCAGATCGAGGTCGGGGTTCTGCGCATGCTTTCCCCCGCCAGCCTTCCCGACCACGTGCCGTGGGGTGTCGTCGGCCTCCTCCTCGTCGGGCTCCTCGCCCCGGCCGCGCCGGAAGTAGCGCTGGCCCGGCGCCTGGCACGCCTCGGCGCCGCTCTCACGGTCGTGCTGCTCTTCACGCCGCTCTATCACGCGGGAGCGACCGTGCTCGGAGCGTGGATGATGGCGCGCGTCGTCTTCCTCGCCTTCCCCTGGATCGGCGCAGCGCTGGGGCTCGGCTGGCTTCTGGCCGCCGGCTCGGCGCATTGGCCTCGCCGTATCGTGGCCGCCGCTCTCGCCGTGCTCGCCGCCACGCAGGCCGTCTCACGCGAAGCCGCGGAGTGGAGGGATCGGCGATACGTGTTCTCGCGGGAAGCTAAGGCGGAGGCTTATGCGCTGCGCGGCCGCTTGCGCGGCCGCGTTTATCTCTCGCTCGACATGATCGGCTACGCGACGGCGACGCCCACGCTCGGCCGGCCTCTGGCCGTGCCCCCGGGGCAGGCCTCGCCGTTCGGCGACTTCCCGCAGCGCCAGCGCCGCGCGCATCGCGCGCTCGCCACGAACACGCCGGAGTGCTGGAGGGCGCTCCTCGCGCTCTACCCGGACCTCGAGTACCTCCTCACCCCAGGTCCGGACGCGCGCGTCGAGCGGGAGCTCTGGACCGAGCGGCTCGGCGCGACGACCCCCGAGGCCGTCCGCGAAACGCTCGGGGAGATGGGCGTCCTCGCACCGGTGGAGTCCGGCCGTTACTTCGTGCTCGACGTTCTTCATCACCCGATGGCGGCCGAGGGACTCCCCTCGCGCGGGATGGGCGTCGGAGAGCGCTGCGAGTAGCCGCGTCCGGACGCGGTTGTACAATCCCGCCGCTTCCTGAAGAGAGGTGCGGATGACCAACGAGGCCGGCCGTTACCGCTGGTTCGTGGCCGGAGACCTGAACGGGTTCTTCGGCCTCATGTTCGACAACCTGACGGTCATGTCGTTCCTGGCGGGCATACTCGTGTTCGGCTTCAACTACCCGGCGGACATCGTCTACCAACGCATGTTCCCGGGCACCGCCTTCGGCGTCCTCTTCGGGGACCTCGTCTACACCTGGATGGCCTTCCGCCTCGCGCGGAAGACGGGCCGCGCGGTCACGGCGATGCCGCTCGGCCTCGACACGCCGTCCACGATCAGCCTCGCCCTCGTCGTGCTCGGTCCCGCCTTCGTCTCCCTCAAGGCCGGGGGGATGTCGGAGAGGGACGCCGCGATGATGACCTGGTACATCGGGATGGCCACGATGGTCCTCATCGGGATCATCAAGCTCGTCCTCTCCTTCGCGGGGGGATGGGTGCAGAGGATCGTGCCCCGGGCCGGGCTCCTCGGCTCGATCGCAGGAATCGCGCTCGCGCTCATCGGCTTCCTTCCCCTCGTGGACATCTTCGGCATCCCCATCGTCGGCCTCGTCGCCCTCGGTCTCCTCCTCTACAACCTCGTCGCGCGGATCCGGCTCCCCTGGAACATGCCGGGGGTTCTCGTCTCGGTGGCGGTGGGCACGCTCCTCTACCACGTCCTCGGCCCGGCGGGGCTCCTCGGGTCGCCGTATCGCCCGCCCGTCGGGGAGTTCTTCCTCGCCTTTCCCACCCCCACGCTCGATTTCACGAAGGGCTTCGTGGCCGCGCTCAAGTACCTTTCCCTCGCCGCGCCGTTCGCGCTCCTGACGGTCGTGGGCGGGATCAACGTCACGGAGAGCGCGCGGGTCGCGGGAGACGACTACTCGACGCGCGACATCCTGCTCACCGAGGCGGTGGCGACGCTCGTGGCCGGCCTGTGCGGGGGCGTCGCCCAGTCGACGCCCTACATCGGCCAGCCCGCCTACAAGCAGATGGGCGCCCGCGCCGGCTACACCGTTCTCACCGGCCTCTTCATCGGACTCGGGGGCATCTTCGGCTACGTCTCCTACATCGTGGAGCTCATCCCCCGCGCGGTGCTCGCTCCCATCCTCGTCTTCGTGGCCCTCGACATCATGTCCCAGGCCTTCCTGGCCTGCCCGCCTCGGCACGCCGGTGCGGTGAGCTTCGCCCTCCTGCCCTCGGTCGCGCGCCTCGTCGAGATCAAGCTCTCCAACCCCACGTTCGTCCCCCTCGACAGGTTCCACAACCTGATCACGACGGTGGGCCGCGAGTTCCCCGAGGTCCTGACCACGATCGCCCTCGGGAACGGGTTCATACTGACGGCCATGCTGTGGGGCGCCTTCCTCGCGGAGATGATCGACCGGCGCCTGAAGCTCTCGGCTCTCTACCTGGTGGTCCTGTCGGTCTTCTCGTTCTTCGGCGTCGTGCACTCCTCGGCCCCGGACGGGAACGTCTACCTGCCCTGGCATCTCGCCGGCGACCTCGAGCGGGCCGTGCCCTACCAGTTCGCGCTCGGCTACCTCGCCCTCGCCGCGCTCCTCCTCGTCCTCTCCGCCACCAAGGAGAGCCAGGAGCCCGTACCCGCCGACTTCGGCGCGCACGGAGGGTAGGAGAAGCCGGCGGGCAGCAGCGATGGGCGTCGCGGCCTGGCTGCTCCTCGTCGCGCTCGCCGAGCGGACGTCCGCGCCGTACGAAGACGTCGTGGCGCGCTACGCCGCGGGCGAGCGCGCGGCGGCGCTGGCGGAGGCTCGAGGCTACTCGGACAAGGACCTTTCGCGCGAGCTCGAGCGCTTGCGGAGCTGGCAGCGCACCGCGAAGCACTGCGAGAGGTGCCCGGAGAAGGAGGCGCTCGCCCGGTTTCCCCTCCGCGCCGCGGTCCTCCTGCACGCCGACCTCGCCGAGCTCGAGCTTCGCTCGCGCTCGCCCGTGGACGAGACCGTGCCCCGCTGCGGGATCGGTCCGCAGGCGGTGATGGCGGAGGAGCTGGCTCTGGTCGCGCTCCTCCGTCCCGGCGACCTCGGCTTCGTGCGGCGCTGGTTCCGGGCCATGGCCCTGCGAGAGCACACCGAGGCCTGCCTCGTGGACGCGCTGCACTGGGCGAACGCCGGCCTCCGATGGTTCCCCAAGGACGCGTCGCTCCTCCTCGCGCGGGGCGCGGTCGAGGAGACGGCCGCCGCCCTCGCCGAGGATACGCCGCAGGCTGCTCCGGGCAGTCCCGCGGGAGGCCGGCGCGAGTTCACGCCTCCCCAGGGCCAGTACCTCGGCGAGGCCCTCCGGGACTTCGATCGAGCGATCGAGGCCGACAAGACCCTCGAGGACGCGAAGCTGCGCCGGGGCCGCGTCCTCTGGCTGCTCGGCGAGCGGGCGGAGGCGCTGCGGGCGTTCGACGGCGTCCTGCGCGAGGGCGGCGACCAGGAGCTGCTCGTCCGCGCGCACCTCTTCCGCGGGCGCGCCTTGGAGGAGGAGAAGCGCCTCCAGGACGCGGAGGCCGACTATCGGGCGGCGCTGGCGCTCGCGCCGCAGGCGCAGTCGGCTGCGATCGCCGTGTCCTATGTGAGCTGGCTGCAGGGCAAGACCGCGGAAGCGAAGGCGTCCCTGGACGAGGCGCTCCTGCGCGCGGGCCGGCGCACGGCCCCGGATCCCTACTGGGACTACTCGTTCGGCAGCATCGAGGAGGTGGACCAGCTCTTCGATGGCCTCTACGAGGATGCGCGGCCGTGAGGGCTTCGCGCGGCCTCGTCGCCGGGCTTGTTTTCGTAGGGGCGCTCGCGCCCGCGCGTGCATCGGATCAGGCGACGCAGACGCCCACGTTCCCCGCGAGCGTCGAGGCCGTCTACGTGGACGCGGTGGTGATGGAGGGCTCGCGGCCCATAGCGGACCTTACCGCCCTCGACTTCGAGCTGCGGGACGAGGGTGTGGTACGCCCGGTCGAGCTCGTGGCCCGGGAGTCCCTGCCGCTCCTCGGTCTTCTCGTCTTCGACACGAGCGGCAGCGTCGCCGGCGACAAGCTGGTCGCGCTTCGCTCCGCGGCCGAGGACTTTCTCGGAATCTTCGGCCCAGCCGACACTGTCGGCCTGCTTTCCTTTTCGGACGAGATCGGCTGGGCGGCTCGGCCGACGCGCGACCGCTCGGAGGTCCGGGAGGCGCTCGCCGGCCTGCGTGCGCGGGGAGCGACCTCGGCGCTCGACGCACTCTACACCGCGCTCGTGTTGCCGAGCACGCCCGGCCGCTCGCTCGTCGTCGTGTTCAGCGACGGCGAGGACAACCTGAGCTGGCTGGGAGAGGCGCAGGTCCGGAGGGTGGTCGAGAGGTCGAACGCGCTCGTGCACGTCGTGGGCATGACTCCGCCGGCCTCGGACCCGTCTCGGCGCATGCCGCGCCCGGGCGAGGCGGCGTCGGTGCGCATCTTTCGGGAGATCGCGGAGCTGACGGGCGGCCGGTACTGGCCCGCCGACTCTCCAGCGCGCCTGCGCGAGGCCTTCGCCGCGCTGGCCAAGGTCCTGCAGGCGCGCTGCGTGCTCCGCTTCGAGCCTGCTCCCGGCCGCCGCGAAGGCTGGCACCGGATCGAGCTGCGGCTGCGTGAGCGGTCCGGCCAGGTCCAGGCCCGCAAGGGCTACTGGGTGGGGAAGTAGGAAGTCTATTTCCGCGACGCGCGTACGACCTGGAGCTGGTTGTCCACCTTGTGTACGCCGAGAACCCCACCGGCCTTGATCGTCGCCGCGTTCTTGTCGGCGAGGCTGTCCACGGCACCGCCGAGCAGCACGTGGCCCTTCTTCACCACGATGTGGATGGCGTAGTCCCCGAGTGGTTCCTGCACAGGGTACGAGCGGCCCGACCAGATCGGCGGGCGGAGCGGGTCCTCGCGACGGTAGCCCGGGCCCCACGGCGAGAAGGGCGATCGCGACGCCGAGGGCGGCGCGTCCGCGCGCCCGTAGCGGGAGAGATAGGAGTCGAGGTAGATCTCCCGGTAGACCTCGCGGCGGATCTTCTCGTCGGACGTCGAGGTCGGCAGGACCTCGATCTTGTTGTCCACCTCCCGCACGCCCTCGACTTTCTTGACGGCCTTCTCGGCGGCCTCGGGAAGGCTCGGATCGTACGCATAGCCTCCCAGCGACACGAGCCCCCGCTCGTTGACCTGGACGGTCAGCAGATCGAAGACGCCGTAGGTGGGAAGCGCGGCCATCTCGCGGCGAACGCGGCGGACGACCTCGGAGTCGGGGGCCTCGTCGTCCTGGGCCGGCGCCGCCGGAGACAGAGCGGCGACGAGCGCGAGCGGCAGCAAAGGCGTCGCCAGTCTCATCGACCTCTCCATCTGTCGGCTACGTCCCGAAGATACCACCAAGAGATGCAACCAATGCGCCGCCGGGGCCGGCGTTCGCCCCGGCCGATAGTCCCGGGTTCGTTGCCGAGCTGCCTCGACCGCTTCGCCGATTCGCGCTACTGGTCCCGGGACCAGTCGCTGAGTCACTCGTCCCGGGATCAGCCGGCGCGAGCCGCCAACCGCTCGCCGACGGGCGTAGACAGCGGCTAGGGACCGCTCACGAAGACCGCAACGACCCCGCCGCGCTCCGCCGCGCCCGCCGGTAGCCGCTCGCGAACGCCCGGTCCAGGTCGAGCCGAGGTGCAGGAGCAGCTCGTGGCGACCCGGGCTGTCGGGTGCACGCACGGGCAGGCGCACGTGCATCGTCGGCGCGAAGGGCGGCA
>JBKPBQ010000271.1:0-10620 GCA_046726955.1 Acidobacteriota bacterium | reverse complement strand
CCCCGGCCTCGTGCCGTGCTGGCCCACGCCACCGGCGAGCGGGACGAGGAACGCCGCGGCCGCCGCGGCCGCGGCCAGCGGGAGCAGCCACGAGCGGCTGGGCGTCCGCTCCTCGGAGATGCGCCGTCCCACCTGCTGGCGGAACGCCTCCCAGTAGAGCGGCGACGGCTCCGGCACGTCGGCCTCGCGCGCGAGCAGGAGCCCGGCTCGAACCTCGTCGCGGAGCGCCCGGCACTCCGCGCACTCCTCGAGGTGCGCGCGGTCGGCGGCGTCCACGACGGACTCCGCCGCATCCAGCAGCTTCTCCTCCGACAGGTGTCGAGACATGAGCTTCACCGCGCCTCCGATGCCATGAGCTTCCGCAGCTTGCCCAGAGCGTGGAAGAGGTTCGCCTTCACCGTGCCCACCGTCGACCCGAGGATTCCCGCGACTTCCTCATGCGTGAGGTCGTGGTAGACCTTCAGGATCACCGTCGCCCGCTGCTTCTCGGGGAGGCGGCTCACCGCGTCGCGCACGCGCGCCGCCGACTCCTCGCCCTCCAGCCGCTGCGAGACGGGGGCGGCGTGGTCGGGCAGCGAGTCGGTGAGCTCCTGCGTCATCGGCCGCCGTCCAGAGCGGAAGTTCAAGCAGGTGTTGACGGCGATGCGGTAGAGCCAGGTCGAGAACGAGCTATCCCCGCGGAAGCGGCCGATCGCGCGGTACGCCTTGAGGAACACCTCCTGGGCCATGTCGCTGGCGTCTTCGTGGTTGTTCACGTAGCGGTAGCAGAGCCTGTAGATGTCGCGCTGGTAGCGTTCCACGAGACGGTCGAACGCTTCGCGCTCTCCGCGCTGGCAGGCCTCGACGGCCTCGCGGTCGTCCTGCCGCAGCCGGGGAAGAGCGGATCCCGCATCCGCCGCGGACAGGACGAGCGGTGAGAGCGTGGCTTCGATGGTCACGATCCCGGCCACTCTCTCACCGCCCTTCCATGGGTGTCAACGAACGGAGCCGCCCACGAGGCCGGCCAGCTCGTCGTCGCCCTGCGGCTCGCCGCCTCGGCCGCCTGGTCCTCCCTGTCCTCCCGGCGGCGGACCGAAGCCCGGGCCGCCAGGACCTCCGGGGCCGCGCCCGCCGTCCGGGCCATGATCCCCGTGCGGCGGACGGACCATCTTCATTTTCTGGTACTGCTCGGCACTGACGATCCGGCGCACCGCGATGCGACGGTCGACCTCGGCCTTGAAGTTGGCGGCCTCGAGGTCGGCAACCACCCTGGCCTTGGCGGCGACGGCCTTCTCGTCCACGGTCGGAGCCTCGAACAACTCGTCCAGCTCCATGCGGGCGATCTGGAGGTCGGCGCGCCGGCGAATGGCGAGCTTCATGTCCGCCTGTTGAAGCTGTCGAAGCTGGTCACGCTGGGCGTCTGTGAGGCCGGCGGTCTGTTGCATCGTCGACGGATCCGCTCGCGGTCGCTCCGGCCGGGGCCGGTCGGGGTTCTGGGCCCGGGCCGGGAAAGCCAGGAAGGCCCCTCCGGCGATGCCCAGCGCGGCGACAGACCCCAACAAGAATCGCGTCATCAGTGCCCTCCAGTACTGTCCTTTGGACCGCCGGCGACGGCGGAGGGTTGAGTCGCCAGCCGTAACCCCTTGAGCAGCAAGGGATCGCCTCCACGCATGAGAATCGACACCGGCCTGTCGTACGGAGCCACGGAAAAGCGCGCCGACAGGCCCGCTCCCGTCTCGACCGTCGGCGCCACACGCCACACCGCCGAAGGCTCGTCCGGCCACACCTCGATCCGGGGCGGAGCAGGACCGAGGCGCTCGGCCTCGATCGTCAGCTCATAAGCTCCCGCGGGAAGCGGTAGCCGGCTGCCGAGCTCGACGCCTTCGGGATGGCGGTGCGGTTCGTAGAGCGGACCCCAGTCGAGCGCTGCCGGGCCCCAGCGCGCATCGCTCTGACGGGCCCGGACCCAGCCGGGAACCGCAAGCGCATCCATCCCCACCAGCCTGACGGCGTCCCGACCGCCCGTGCGCGCGTGCGAGAGCGACGAGGCGAGACCGGCGGCGGCCAGGAAGCCGGTCGCCGCGATGGCGAGGCGGGGCACGGTCGTCCCTCCGCGGCGCCAGGGGACGGCGAGCACGAGGGCGCCCGCCCAGACGAGGGCGAGACGGCGACGATCCGGCTCGGCGAGAACGAAACCGGGCAGAAGCCGCGTCCACTCCTCGGCCCCCGATACGGCCCGGAAGAACGGCGCCGTCCCGTCGCGGTCGCGATGCACCCACTGTGGCTCCATCGCTCCGAGCGCGCCCGTGAACAGGCTCCAGCCCATGAGGAGCGCCGCCCCCGCCCGGAGCCCGCCTTCGAGCGCGCCCACGGCGAGGACGACGAGCGCCGGCACCACCGGCACGAGGAAGCGGCCGGGAGGATTGAACCCTCCGCGCCACATGTGCCACGGCGCGGCGGTGAGGACGACGACGGCGACGAGAGCGGCGGCCGCGAGCGCGCGCGCGCGATCCCGTCGCACGAGGTGAAGGAAGCCGGGAAGAGCGAGGGCGAACACGGGCGCGTAGACGAGGAGGCCGAATTCCTGGTCGAGGAAGAGGCCAGGCAAACCATCGACCATCGTGGCCAGCGAGAACTCCGGCCGGCGACCGTACACGCGCCGCGGGTCGAAGAAGCCGTAGAGAGCGTAGTGATAGAGCGCGCTCCCTGCTGCCGACAGGAGGCCCGGCAGTACGAGCGCCACGCGGTCCCTGAGGGTTTCGGAGCCCCAAAGCGCATAGAGCAGAAGCACGAGCGAGAGGGCGGCATACCGGACGTTCAGCCAGGGGAGAAAGGCAAGCGCGAGGCCCACGGCCAGGCCCCTTCGCTTCCGCAGCGCGAAGGCGACGAGGAGCCCCGCCGGGATCTCCGTGAAGACGAGCGCCGCGTAGTGCAGCAGAGGCGGACTCAGGGCGGCGATCCAGGCCCCGGCTTCGGCGGCCGCGCCCGCGCCCCAGGCCGCGCGGAGCCCTTCGCGGATCTCGCGCGCGAGCAGGGCCGCGAGGAACGCCATGAAGAGCGAGACCGCCGGATAGCCGCCGAGCGCGTACGCGGGCAGGATCAGGACCGAGAGCCCGACCGCGTGCAGCGAGAAGATCTCCCCGTGCTTTCCCCGCACCCGGTAGTGGGGCTCGAGCGGCGCGTCGTGGAAGGGCAGATAGCGGCCCTCGGCGTAGTCCTGCTCCAGGGACAGGTCCTGGTCCCGCAGCAGGCTCTCCGCGACCATGAGGTAGTGGGGCTCGTCGCCCTGGGGTCCCACGCGCAGCTGCACTCGGACGGACGCCGCCGCATATACAAAGAAGATGACGGGGAGGAACAGGACCTCCGGCGTCCTGGGTCCGCTTCGGGCCAGGACGACCGCGAGCACGGCGAGCAGGAGGGCGAGGAGGATCGGGCCCGAGAACGGCGCGATGCCCGGGAAGAGCCATCCGGCCACGAGGGGAAGGACGAGCGGCGCGAGCGCGAGTCCCAGGGAGGCGTGGCGCCGGACGACGACGACGAGGGCCGCGGCCAGGATGGCGGCGGCCGCACTCGGCAGGCCGAGCCAGGCTCCGGCCGGGCGCGAGGCGGCGCCGCTCACGGCGAGCACGGCGAGGAGGAAGAGGACGAGGCCCCCCAGGATCGCGGCGGCCGTCGTCCGCGTGCTCAATCTCGATCCACCGGGCTTCGGGCGTGCATTCTAACCAAGGCCCGGCGCCGTCCGCTGTTGACCGGGGGCCCGCACGGGAACATAGTGGAAGCAGCCCTCCCGAAGGAGGCCGCATGAAGAGAGCCCTCCTCGTCGTCGCCGCGCTCCTGGCCACGACACTCCACGCCGACGACGTCTTCCTGAAGGGCGGGGGGAAAGTGAGCGGACGGATCCTCGCGCGCACCGCCACGTCGGTCCAGATCGACGTCGGAGCAGGGACGGTCACCCTGCCGATGACCCGCGTCGAGCGTATCCAGGACGGCCAGTCCGCGCTCCAGGTGTACTACGCGCGCGCGGGCGGGCTCGCGACGGGCGACGCGGCTGGCTGGAAGGAGCTCGCGCGGTGGGCCTCCGCCCAGGGGCTCGCGACGCAGGCCCGCGAAGCCTACGAGCGCGTCCTGCGCATCGACCCTGCTGACCGCGACGCGAACCTCGCGCGCGGCAACGTCGAGCTCGAGGGCCGGTGGGTCCCCGAGGCCGAGAGCTATCGCGCCCGCGGGTACGTCGAGTTCGAGGGACGCTGGATGACGCCGGCCGAGCAGGAGGCGATCCTCCGGCAGCGCGCGGCGGATTTCGACGCACGGCAGAGCCAGAGGGCGATGGACGCGCAGGTCCGGGAGGCCGAGGCCCGCGCCCGCGAGGCTGAGGCCCGCGCCCAGGCCGCCACGGGCGCGAACGGGGAATACGCGGACGAAGGCATCCCCCTCTGGTGGGGGGGAGGATACGGTCCGGGCCCGGGCATCTGGCCTCCGATCGGAGCGCCCGGCCATCCCGGCGTGCCGCCGCCCACGCGGCCTAGCCGGCCTCACCCTCCGCAGACGAAGCCCCAGCCTCATCCGACACCGGCCGCAACTCCGCCCCCGGCCCGGCCCTACAAGCCGGCACCGGCAGCGCCGACGAAGCGGCCCGACTAGCCTCGGATTGACTTTCGCCTGATCTTCGCCTAGATTCGGGTCGAGGTACGGATGCACCTGACTCGACGCCAGAAAGAGATCCTGGACTACCTGGGCCGGCACATCGAGCGCAAGGGCTACGCTCCGACGATCGAGGAGATCGGTGAGCACTTCGGCCTGAGCTCGCTCGCTACCGTGCACAAGCACCTCACCAACCTGCAGGAGAAGGGGCTGGTCAAGCGGGAATGGAACCGCAGCCGGGCCCTCGAGCTCGTGCCCACGCAGGTCACGGTGCGCGCGGTGGAGTTGCCGCTCCTCGGACGCGTGGCCGCGGGAACGCCCATCGAAGCCGTGTCCTCGAGCGAGACGATCTACGTCCCCGAGGACATGGTGGGCCAGCGGGAGACGTACGTGCTGCAGGTCAAGGGCGACTCCATGATCGACGAGCAGATCCGCGACGGCGACTACGTGATCGTGGAGAACCGCCAGACCGCCCGCGACGGCGAGATGGTGATCGCGCTCCTCGGCGGCGAGAGCGTCACCTTGAAGAAGCTCTATCGAGAAGGCGGAGGCAGGGTCCGCCTCCAGCCCGCGAACGCGCGGATGAAGCCGATCTTCGTGGACCAGGACGACCTGCGCATCCAGGGCGTCGTCATCGGCGTCCTCCGGCGATACTGACGCCGTCCCCCAGCCGACGGAGTAGACTGTCCGACGGAGGCTTCCCCATGGACGAGCCGAAGAAGTCCGTGAACTTCACCGTCGTTCCCGCCGACGATTCCACGGTCGTCCGCGTGTACAGCAACTTCTGCTCGATCCAGAACTCGCCCTTCGACTTCACGCTCACGTTCTGCGAGATGCTGCCGCTCAGCGAGCGCGAGCTGCACCAGGCCCAGGAGACGCACGTCGTGCAGGCCCCGGTGCGCGCGCGCATGGTCGTCCCCGTGCAGATGGTGCCGGGCCTGATCGCGGCCCTGCAGGAGAACTTCCGCCTCTACCAGGAGTCGTTCGCTCCTCCAAAAGGCCCACTGCACTAGGACTTCCCCGAGGTCGGTTTCGTTTTCCCTTTTCGCTCCGGACCTGGGGCGGAGGGCCCCCCCGCTATCCTGGGGTCGTGAAGGAGAAGCGCCGCACGATCCTGCACGTCGACCTCGACCCGTTCTTCGTCGGGGTGGAGCGGAGCCTCGACCCGTCGCTGCGGGGGTGTGCGCTCGTCGTGGGCGGCGGCGAGCGCTCCGGCTTCGTGGTGGCGGCGAGCGCCGAGGCGAAGGCGGCCGGAGTTCGTGCCGGGCAGTCGCTCGCGGCCGCGCGCGAGCTGTGCCCCGATGCCGTCTTCCGCCCGGGGGACCTGGACGCCTACGGACAGATGAGCGAGCAGGTGACGTCGGTGCTGCTCGCCGCCTGCCGGCGCGTCGAGCGGCCCTCCGCGGACGAGGCCTATCTCGACCTCACGCCGGATTCCACGGCCGCGCCCGCCGCGGTCGCGATCGTGGAAGGGCTCAAGGAAGAGCTGCACCGCCGGCTCGGCCTCGACGCGTCCTTCGGACTCGCCTCGTCCCGGCTCGCGGCGCGAATCGCCTCGTCCTGGGCGCGACCCCGCGGCTTCCTTCTCGTGCTTCCCGGCTACGAGAGCTCGTTCCTCGGCCGGCAGCCCCTCTCCGCCCTCGACGACCTGCCGCCTCATCTCGCCACGGCCCTCGAGCGCGCGGGGATCACGACGCTCGGACAGATCGCGAGCGCCGACGAGAAGGCGGTCGTCGAGGCAGTAGGCGCCGTCGCCGCTCCGCGCCTGCGCCTGGCCGCGCGGGGCGAGGAGGAAGAGCCGATCCCGGTAGCCGCCCCGCCCGCGTGGGTTCAGGAAGAGACGACCATCCGCGACCGCCGCAGCGACCGCGCGGCCCTCGAGGACGTCCTCGCGGGCCTCGTCCGGCGCGCCTGCCGGCGTCTGCGGCCTTACGACCTTCGGGCGGGCCTGCTCACGGTCGAGGTCCGCCGTACGAACGACGAGCTGCGCCGCAGCGAGAGCTTCAGCCCGCCCCGGGCCGACGAGGAGACGATCGCCCTCCGGGCTCGGGAGCTCGCCGAGCCGCTCCTCGAGCCGGCGGCGACGGTGCGCTCGATGCTCGTCCGCCTCGGGCGGCTCGCGCCGCCGGTGCCCCAGGCGTCGCTCTTTCCGGATCTGCCTCGGCCGGCTTCGCGTTAGGCGTCGGGTGGGTGGCGGGCCGGGTCCCGGTTGGGGTTTTGCGTTGGGGAACAGCGCGAGCGATCTGGGGACGCGGGCGTGGGAGGGATCACGTTAAGGGAGGGTGTTGCGAGATGCAGCGTATGCCGCACCTCAGGATGTCGAGGCCCTGCGGAGTCGATCCTGTCCTCGACCAGGAGCCGAAGCGGTCTACCTGTCGGCGAACTCGCCCCGGGGCGAGTTCGCGTTACAACTCGGCGGCACGCGGGCGCGCTGCTGAGATGAAGACCGAGTGCAATCGGACGGGCTCGCCGCTACCTTCTTACCCATTCCGGGCTGGGTTCGTGTCGCGCGCCATCCGCTCCTCCGCCGAGCGGCCGCGATAGAATCCCGACGTGCCCGCAACTCACCGACGTCAGGTTCGAAAGCCCGCTCGGCCCGCGGGTCGGGGCCGGGGAAGGACACCCGCGGGCGGGCCCAAGAAGCCGACGAAGGCGCTCCGCGAGCGCGCGGTGCGCATCCTCGACATCCTGGAGAAGACGCACCCCGAGGCGAAGTGCGCGCTCGACTACCGGAATCCTTTCGAGCTGTCCGTGGCCACCATCCTCTCCGCGCAGTGCACGGACGAGCGCGTCAACATGGTCACGCCGATCCTGTTCGAGCGCTTCCCCACCGCGGCCGCGCTTGCCGAGGCCCCGCTGCCGGAGGTCGAGTCGATCATCAAGTCCACCGGCTTCTTCCGCGCCAAGGCGCGCAGCATCGTGGGTTTCGCGAGGAACCTCGTGGAGAAGCACGGGGGCGAGGTCCCGCGCTCGATCGACGTGCTCGTGACCCTGCCCGGCTTCGGCCGGAAGACCGCGAACGTCGTGGCCGGGCACGCGTACGGAGTGAACGAAGGCGTCGCGGTCGACACGCACGTCCTGCGGGTGACGAACCGGCTGGGCCTAGTGAGCAGCCGCGACCCCGGCGAGGTCGAGGCCCGGCTGATGCAACTCGTCCCCCAGGAGCGCTGGACGCGCACGACCGACCTCTTCATCTTCCACGGCCGGAAGATCTGCGACGCCCGACGGCCCGAGTGCGGGCGCTGTCCGATCTTCGCGCTCTGCCGGTTCGAGGACCGGCGCATCTGGGCCCGCGGGCTGAAGCCGGAAGGCGCTTCCCGCGCCGTGGCTCGAGGGAGGCGCGCATGAGCGATCGACTTCTCGCGGCGGTCGTACAGATGACGTCCACCTCCGACGTCGAGAAGAACCTCGACACGGCGGAGCGGCTAGTGGACGAGGCGAGCCGTCGCGGCGCGGCCTTCGTCGGCTTGCCCGAGAACTTCGCCTTCCTTCGATCCGAGGGTGAGAAGGTGGTGGAGGCGCAGGCCCTCGACGGCCCGTGGGTGCGGCGGATGGCCGACCTCGCCCGCCGCCTCCGCGTGACGCTGCTCCTCGGCAGCCTGCCGGAGAAGGTCGAGGGCGACACGCGGGTCCGCAACACGTCCGTGCTCCTCGGTCCCGACGGGCGGACGCTCGCCGTCTACCGGAAGATGCACCTCTTCGACATCGACGTGCCGGGGATGGAGCACCTCAAGGAGTCGCGCTCCGTCCTCCCCGGCGAGGAGCTGGTCGTGGCCGAGACACCCTTCGGCGCCCTCGGGCTCTCGATCTGCTACGACCTGCGCTTCCCCGAGCTCTATCGCGAGCTCGTCCGCCGCGGCGCGCGCGTGCTCGCCGTGCCGTCGGCCTTCACCGAGAAGACCGGAAAGGCCCACTGGGAAGTCCTCCTGCGCGCCCGCGCCATCGAGAACCTGGCCTACGTGGTCGCCCCGGCCCAGGTCGGCACGCACGCGCCCGGCCGCGCCTCGCACGGTCACGCCCTCGTGGTCGATCCCTGGGGGGACGTAATCGCCCAGGTCGCGGATGGAGAAGGCGTTGCCGTGGCCGAGATCGACTTCGCCCGGCAGGATCGCCTTCGGCGCGAGCTCCCGGCACTCTCGCACGCCCGCCTGCGCTAGCCGCCGTACCTACAACGCTAGCGGCCGTACCTTGACGGAAGCCCGTTAATACGCTATAAGCTTAAGGTTTGCGGGCTTGCGCGACGGGCGCGCCGGCCACAGTGAGCGAGCAACCAGAGAGAGATGCCGACCTACATCCCCAAAGCCGACGCGATCACGCGCAAGTGGTACGTGATCGACGCCAAGGGCCAGGTCCTGGGCAAGGTGGCGGCGGCCGCCGCCATGGTCCTGACCGGCAAGAAGAAGCCGATCTACACGCCTTTCCTGGACACCGGCGACCACGTCGTCGTGATCAACGCCGACCAGGTCCACCTGAGCGGACGGAAGGAAGAGGGCAAGATCTACTACCGCGTCACCGGCTACCTCGGGGGCATGAAGGCCACCGCCGCCGGCGACGTCCGCAAGAAGCGGCCGCAGAAGCTCGTGGAAGAAGCAGTCCGGGGGATGCTGCCCAAGACGAAGCTCGGCCGGGCCATGTTCACGAAGCTCAAGGTCTACGCGGGAGACAAGCACCCCCACGAGGCCCAGAAGCCGCAGCCCCTCGCCCTCAAGAAGTAGGAGCCACGTTGAGCACGACACCGAACGATTTCTACGCGACCGGCAAGCGCAAGACCTCGATCGCGCGCGTCCACCTGCGTCCGGGCACGGGCGAGATCAAGCTGAACGAGAAGAGCCTCGACGACTTCTTCGGCGGGCACGAGGCCCTGAAGCTGCTCATCAAGCAGCCGTTCGTGCTCACGGAGACGAACGACAAGTTCGACGTCCTCGCCCTCCTCGCCGGCGGCGGCGTCGCCGCCCAGGCGGGGGCGCTGCGCCACGGGATCTCGCGCGCGCTCTGCCGCTACGACCTCGAGCTGCGCGGCAAGCTCAAGAAGGCGGGCTTCCTCACGCGGGACGCCCGGATCAAGGAGCGGAAGAAGTACGGGCAGAAGGGCGCCCGTCGCCGCTTCCAGTTCAGCAAGCGCTAATGACGTCTACATCGAGCCCCTCTTCGAGGGGCCGGAAAGCCGGCGCGCTCCGTTCCTGCGCGCGGGCTGCCTAAGGAGGCCGTTTTGTTGACTACGACCATCGCCGTTCCCTCCCCCGCCCAGAGCGTGACCATCAAGGGCCTGCTCGAGGCGGGCGTCCACTTCGGTCACCAGACGAAGCGCTGGAACCCGAAGATGAAGGAGTTCATCTTCGGCGAGCGCAACGGGATCTACATCATCGACCTGCAGAAGACCCACCGGCTGCTCCAGGACGCCCTGCAGTACGTGCAGGACCTCGCGGCCCAGGGGCGCACGATCATGTTCATCGGGACGAAGCGCCAGGCCCAGGAGGCCATCCGCGAGGAGGCCCAGCGCTGCGGCATGCCCTTCGTCACCGAGCGCTGGCTCGGCGGCCTGCTCACGAACTTCGTGACCGTGCGCAAGAGCCTCGACCGCCTCAAGGAGCTGGAGCTCGTGAGCGCCGACGGCAGCAAGGAGCGCCTCACCAAGAAGGAGCTCGCCCGCCTCGAGAAGGAGCGGATGAAGCTCGAGAAGAACCTGGCCGGCATCAAGGCCATGAAGACCGTGCCCGACGCCGTCTTCGTGATCGACACCCGCAAGGAGGCGATCGCGGTGGCGGAGGCGCGCAAGCTCAAGATCCCCGTGGTGGGAGTCGTGGACACGAACTGCGACCCCGACGAGGTGGACGTGCTCGTGCCCGGCAACGACGACGCGCTGCGCGCGATCCGGCTCTTCGCGGGCAAGGTGGCCGACGCCGTGCTCGCCGGCCGCGGGATCCGCGAGGCGCGCGGCAGCGACTCGGGAGCGGGAGCGGAGAAGACGGCCGCCCCCGCGGAGGCGGCTCGGCCCAAGCC
>JBKPBQ010000270.1:0-8300 GCA_046726955.1 Acidobacteriota bacterium | reverse complement strand
GAACAGGGGACGGCGCGACTCTCCGAAGAAGAAGGGGTTCACGAGGGGCGAGGCCGCGCGCGCAAGAGAAGCGCCGAGGCTAGCACGCGCCCCCGGCGCTGTCTAACGCTCGGCGCTCGCGGACCCGTCCGGGCTCCTATGGCGTGAAGTAGTACCGCACCGCGCTCGAAGCGACCACGTCGCCCGTGTCGAAGCGGCCGTCGGCGAGCGAGCCCGCCTTCACCGCGACGAGGATCCAGTATCGATAGCCGGGGGCTTCGGTTCCCGTCCAGGTGTAGCTGTACCAGTCCGTGGGACCGGTGACGAAGCGCGTGCGCAGATCGAGGCGGGGAGAGAGGACGCCGAGCGTGGCCGGCTGCGACAGCCGGCCCGCCTTGAACCCCGTTGGAGTAACCGCCCACACCTGGTCTCCGTCGGGCTGCAGGTTCAAGAGCAGCAGGTCCACGGTCTGGGCGATCCCGGGATTGGTAATCGAGAGGCCCGCGCGATGCACCTGCCCCGTGCGGTAGCTCGGCTGGTTTACGGTCACGGAGAGTCCCAGCGCGGCGTAGGCGGGAAGCTCGAGCACGTAGGTGTCCACCGTGGACTGGTTGCCCCAGTCGCTCGCGAAGAGGGCCCGGGTGCCGCTCGGGCTCGGCACCACGTGGGGCTCGGCCCAGTAGGCGTCGGGGATGCGCGTGTTGTCCCGTCCGAAGCTGCGGTGGTGGGCGGCCCGGCAGACCTGGCCGCCGTTCGTGTCGGCGATGACGATCTCCCCGTCGAGGACCTTCTGCCCGGTGTGCGTCCCCATGATCGAGAGGAACGACCAGCCAGGGCTGCGGTAGGCGACGCTCGAGACGTGCGTGCCGGTCGGAGGATAGGGGAAGCCCGTGCTCGGCCCCACCACGACCGCCGACGCGCCAGTCGCCATGTCGAACGTCACGAGCGAGCCGACGCCGCTGCCGAGCGGCCCGGGGTCGTAGGCCACGGTGTTGTACGTGTCGTGGCCCGTGGCGCGCTTCCCCTGCGAAGCGTGGTCGAGCGGGTTGTCGAGGTCGAGCCGCCGTTGGAAGCGCATGGTCGCGTCCACCACGTTGCCCTTCTGGACCGCGAGGGCGCCGCTCGCCGAGGGCTGGGGCGCGCCCTGCGACGCGCTCGCCGTCCGGCTCACCTGGTTGCGGGCGGCGTCGTAGATGAACGCCCAGCCGTCGCACTGCAGCCCGAAGACGCTCGACGTCCAGGAGCTGAACATCGGGTCCGAACCCCCGCTCACCGGACCCGAGCAGAACTCGAACGTCCGCACCACGTCCTTGGCGCCGGTGGAGACGTGGTACCGCACGAGGCTGCGGCCCGTGGGGTAGAAGAGGATGTCCGGTTCGGTCGTGTGCCAGTAGACGTCCTCGACGTCGGCGGGCTGGATGTCGAGGAGCTTGATGAACCGGTACGTGCGTCCGTCGTAGAGGGCGTGGCCCTGGTGGACGTGGTAGAGGACGAGGAGCGACTCGTCGGCGTTCCAGGCGGAGATCGTCGAGTAGAGGGGAGTGATCGCGTACGTCGTGCCCCCCGCCGCGGCGGAGATGCGCTTGAGGGTGGTGCCGAACTGCGGATCGCGTACGGCCTGGCCCACCGCGGGCCGGGCGAGCGCGGTCTGGGGGTGCGGCGACTTGTCCTGGACGAGGCCCTGGCAGAGGTCGGCGGCAGGCAGAGCGGAAGCGGCAAGAAAGACGGCGAAGAGGACAAAGGCGAGGGAGGGGATGCGGTTCATGGTGGCGCTCGAGGCGGACCGGGCGAGCCGGCCCGCGGTTTCGGTAGCGGCGCGAGGACGGGCCTCCGCCAGGCTGGTCCGCCGCTTCGTCGATTCCGGCCCGGGAGGGGTCGGGCTCTCTGATCGGCTGGGCGCGGCCAGGGGATGGCCGGCCGAAGGTCCAGTCTAGTCGCACGCCACCCCGGGAGCAGTGAGGGTGGTCACCGGGCCCGGGGCCGTGTGTCAGATCACCTCGACGTGGGCGGCCGTCCCCCCGGGACGAGCGGGCTCGGCCGCGAGCTTCTCGTCCACGAGCCCGGCGAGACCCTCGAGGCCGACGGAGTCGAACAGCTTGCCGATCGGGAGGTCCGTCCCGAGCTGCGAGCGGATCGCGTTGCGCAGCTGCACCGCCATCAGGGAGTCGAAGCCGAGCTCGAGCAGCGTGAGCTCCCGGTCGATCTGCCGCGGATCCGGATAGCCGAGTATCTTGGCCACCCGCCCCTGCAGGTAGTCGGTGACGATCTCGCGGCGGCGCTCCCCGGAGGCCCCCGCCACCTGGTCGCGGACCTCGGTCGGCTCCGCGGTCTCCCGCACCCCTCCCGCCTCGGGGGCGAGCCGCTCGAAGTACGGGAGCACGGCCTCGCGCGCGACCCCGTCGAAGAAGCGCTCCCAGCTCATCGGGCTCACCCCGACCTGGGGCCGGCCCTCCGCGAGGAGCGCCCCCAGGAGCCGCAGCCCCTCGTCGGGAGGGATCTCCCCCACTCCCTTCTCGAAGAGCTGGCGGCGCTGCGCCGCGGTGAGCGCGGCCGCCATGCCTGTCTCCGCCCACGCGCCCCAGTTGACGCTGAGCGCGGGCAGGCCCGCGGCGCGCCGATGGTGCGCAAAGGCGTCCATGAACGCGTTGGCCGCCGCGTAGTTGCCCTGCCCGGCCGAGCCGAAGAGCGCGGCCGCGGAGGAGAAGCACACGAAGAAGTCGAGCTCCTGGCCCGCCGTCGCCCGGTGGAGGTTGAGCGTGCCCAGCACCTTCGGAGCCATGACCGCGCGGAGGCGGTCGCGGGTCTGCTGCAGCAGGACGCCGTCGTCGAGGACGCCCGCAGCCTGGACGACGCCGCGCAGCGGCGGTGCGCCGTCGAGGTCGCGCACGATGCGGAGGACGTCCTCTTCGCGCGCCACGTCGCCTCTGGCCACGGTCACGCGAACGCCCTGCGCCTCGAGGGCGGCGATCGTCTCTTGCGCCGCCTTTTCCGGCTCGCGCCGGCCCGTGAGCACGAGGTTTCGCGCGCCCTCGGCGGCGAGCCACCGCGCGACGCGGAGGCCGAGCGCGCCCAGGCCGCCCGAGACGAGATACGACGCGTCGCCGCGCACCGTCGGCTTGGCTTCCCGGGGGGCCCGCCGGCGGACGAGCCGCGCGACGCGGCGCTCGCCGTTGCGGTAGGCCACGTGGAACTCGGCTTCCGGCGCGACGAGCTCGTCGGCGAGCCCGCGGGCGTACGAGAGAGGCTCGCCCCCGTCGAGGTCCACCATGCCTCCCCACAGCTCCGGGTGCTCCACGAGGATCGACTTCCCGAGACCGGCGAGCGCCGCGTGGGCGACGTCGATCTCCGTCCCCGCCTCCGTTGCGTGGATCCGGCGCGTGACGACGAAGAGCCGGGGCTTCTCGCGGCCAGCCGATTCCGCGAGCGCCTGCACGACCTCGAGGACGCTCTCGGTGCCGAGCGATTGCGCCTCCTCGAGCCGTCGGGCATCGATGTCGGCGCCTCCGGCCGCGTCGAGGCTCCAGAGGTGCACGACGCCGCGGACGGTTCCCGCCGCGGTCAGCCGCGGCCGAAGGTCCCGGCCCGCTTCGGACGACGGGATCCGGACGACGCGCTCGCCGCGACGGTCGAGCTCGGCGCAGAGGGCGTCGGCGACGCCCGTCGCGTCCGCGAGGACGATCCATCCCCCGGGGTGGCCGTTGCTCGCGGGCGCCGCCTTCGGCCGCGCCACCCACTGCGTCTCGTAGCAGGCGCCCGGCAGGGCGATCTGGGAGTATGGCGTGAGGCGGTCGAGCTTCTCCCGGTTGCGCCGCACGAGCTCCGCCACCGGCGTGCCCGATCGCTTCTCCGCCGTCAGCAGCACGTAGTCGGTGAGGCGCTGGCGGAGGAGACGGCCGAGCTGGTCGTAGCTCTTGAAGCCGGCGCGGATGTTGGCGTCCGCCTGCAGCGACTCCACCTTCGCGAGGGTCTCGTCGAAGTTCGGGTCGTGCAGGAAGTTCGCGATCTCCTGGCTGATGTCGACGCCGTCCACGACCTCGATCTGGTTCTCGGCGAGAAGCTCGCTCCACTCCCCGCTCGTGATGAAGAACGACGACGTCGCCTCGTGGTCGATCGCGAAGGCGGCGCGGGAGATGAAGTCGGCGAGGACGAGTCGCCCTCCCTCGTTCATGTGCCGCCCGATGTTGGCGAAGAGGGCCCGCTTGTTCGGGACGTGGTGCGCGACCTCGAAGCCGAACACCAGGTCGTGCTGCCCGGGGAACTCGTCCCGGGCGCTGTCGCGGTTGAAGATCTGCACACGATCCTGGAGGCCCAGGGACTCGACCTTGCGCAGGCCGATCCGCGCCTGCTCACCGGCGATCGTGTAGCCGGTGCACGCGAGGTGCGGGTGGCGCTGGGCGAGGGCGACGATGTCGGACGCGTAGCCGCAGCCGAAGTCGAGGACGGAGCGGCAGCGCTCGAAGTCCACGAGGCGGAAGAGAGCCTCGCGCATCTCCTTCTGCGCCTCGAACGACATCTGCGCGCCCTCGAGGTTGTGCACGGGGTCGGCGAAGCTCCGGATCCAGGAGAAGCCGGGCACGATCTCGTGGAAGGGGCCGAACGTCAGGTAGCGCTCCGCCACCTCTTCCTGCGAGCCGCCTTCGAGCTCCTTGGCCGCGGACGGGATCGCGTTGTAGTAGTCGGCGACGAGGCTCTTCGGCCCCGTGGCCCGCCGTGCGTACTCGAGGCCGACCACGTCGAGTAGGGAGGCGAAGAAGCGCACGTCCTCCTCCGACAGGCGGCCGGACTTGCGCAGCTCCTCGGGGAGGCGCCCCTGCTCGCGCGCCTCGACGAGCGACTCGAGCCAGTGGCCGTTGCCGTTGCTGTTGCCGTTGTCGCGGGGAGTCGTCTTCGCCTCGATCCAGTAGCGGTCGCCCTTGAAGGGATACGTGGGAAGCGAGACGCGCTGGCGCGCGCGGCCCGCGTCGAACGCCTTCCAGTCCACCTCGACGCCGCGCACCCACAGCTCGCCGAGCGTCAGGAGCACGCGCTCCCACTCGTCCTGCCCCGGACGCAGGCTCGGCATCCACGTGCCGGTGCCCGCGGGGAGGCAGAGCGCGCCCATCCCCGACAGGACGGGCTTGGGCCCGACCTCCAGGAAGAGGTCCGTGCCCTGCTCGTGGACGGCTCGCACCCCGTCCGCGAACCTCACCGCCTGGCGCACGTGGCTGACCCAGTACTCGGGCAGCGTCACCTGGTCGCCCGCCACGGCCCCCGTGAGGTTCGACACGAGTGCGATCCTCGGCGGCGAGTAGCGCACGTCGCGCGCCACGCGCTCGAAGTCGGCCAGCATCGGCTCCATGAGCGGCGAGTGGAAGGCGTGGGAGACGTTCAGCGCCCGCGTCTCCACCTGTTGCGACTCGAGCGCGCGCACGACGGCCTCCACTGCCGGCGTCCGGCCGGAGACGACCACGTTCGCGGGCCCGTTGAGGGCGGCGATCGAGACGTCCTTGGTGAAGGGGGCGATCGCCGCGAGCACCTGCGCCTCGCTGGCGAGGACCGCCACCATGGACCCCTCGCGGGGCAGCGCACCCATGAGACGCGAGCGGGCGGACACGAGCCGGAGCGCGTCCTCGAGGGAGAAGACGCCGGCCCGGCAAGCGGCCACGTACTCACCGATGCTGTGGCCCATCACGACGTCGGGCACGACGCCCCAGGCGCTCCACGTCTCGGCCAGCGCGTACTCGATGGCGAAGAGAGCCGGCTGCGTCCACGTCGTCTCGTCGAGCGGCGTCGCCGCGCCGGGAGCCGGATAGACGACGTCGAGCAGGCGCCCGGGCAGGTGGGGCGCGAGGATCTCGTCGCAGTGCTCCATGGCCTTGCGGAAGGCGGGCTCGGTGTCGAAGAGCGTCCGTCCCATCTGCGCGTACTGCGAGCCCTGGCCCGTGAACACGAAGGCGAGCGACGGCCGCTGGAAGCCCTTGAGGCGGCCGCTGGCGGCGCGGGGCGCGGGGCGGCCCTCGGCGACCTCGCGGAGCGCCTCCCGCAGCTCGGACGCGGAGGAGGCCACGAGGGCCAGCCTCTCCTTGAACGCCGCTCGGCCGATGTTCGCCGTGAAGCACACGTCGCCCACCGCGAGCTCGGGGTGTCTCTCGAGGTGGTCGGCGAGCCGCGCGGCCACGCGCGGCATCGCGTCCTTCGACTTCACGGAGAGCGTGACGACGTGTCGCGAGCGCTCAACGGCCGCGGGCTCCGGCCGCGCGAGCGCGGGAGCCTCTCCCACCACGACGTGGACGTTCGTTCCGCTCGCCCCGAAAGAGCTGACCCCGGCATACCGCGGCCGCGACCCCCGCTTCCAGGGTGTGTTGTCGGCGACCACCTTGACCGGCAGCTCAGACCAGGGAATCTCGGGGTTGGGGTTCTCGAAGTGGAGGTTCGGAGGCAGCTCCTCGTGCTGGAGCGCCTGCACGACCTTGATGAGGCTGACGACGCCCGCCGCCGCCTCGAGGTGGCCGATGTTGCTCTTGACGGAGCCGATGAGCAGTGGGTCGTCGGCGCTGCGTCCTTCACCGTAGGCGTGGCCGAGGGCCACCACCTCGATCGGATCGCCGAGCGAGGTGCCGGTCCCGTGCGCCTCGACGTACTGCACGTCCGCGGGGCGGAGCCGGGCCTGGGCGAGCGCGCGCCGCACCGCCTCCTCCTGGGCGGGGCCGTTGGGCACCGTGATGCCGCTCGTCTTCCCGTCCTGGTTGACGCAGGATCCCGCGACGACGGCCAGGATCCGGTCGCCGTCGCGCAGCGCGTCCGCGAGGCGCTTCAACACCACGACCCCCGCCCCCTCGCCGCGGCCGAAGCCGTCGGCGGCGGCGTCGAAGGTCTTGCAGCGTCCGTCCGGAGCCAGCACCTGGCCCGCGGAGAGGCCGACGAAGTTCTCGGGGCCGAGCACGACGTTGACGCCGCCGGCGAGAGCGAGGTCGCAGTTGCGGTTGCGCAGGCTCTGGCAGGCGAGGTCCACCGTCACGAGCGACGACGAGCAGGCGGTGTCCACGGACACGCTGGGCCCGCGCAGCCCGAGCATGTAGGAGATGCTGCCGGATGCAACGCTGTGCGTGTTGCCTCCGATCACGTTCGCGTCGATCTCCTCCGCGGGCCGCGAGGCGAGCCGGTGCCAGTAGTCGATCCCCCAGATCCCCACGAACACGCCGGTGAGGCTGCCGTCCAGGCTGGTGGGAGCGATGCCCGCGTCTTCCAGCGCGGCCCAGCACTGGCCTCCCAGCACGCGCTGCTGCGGGTCCACCGAGTACGCGTTCTTGGGCGCGACACCCACGAAGACGGGGTCGAACTCCTCGATGCCGTCGATGAAGCCGCCGTAACGCGTGTGCGTCTTGCCGGGAGTGTTCGGCCGTGCGTCGTAGTACTCGTCGATGTCGAAGCGGTCCTTGGGGACCTCGGTGATCGCGTCCACGCGGTTGCGCAGGTTCTCGTAGAACTGCTCGGGGCTCTTCGCTCCCCCGGGGACCCGGCAGGCCATCCCGATGATCGCGATCGGCTCGCGCTGCGCGTACTCGACGGCGTCGAGCCGGCCCTGCAGGTCTTCGATGGCCCGCAGCGCGCGCTTCAAGGGGGACTGTGTCTGCTCCTGGCTCTCGGACATCACTCGTGCTCCATTCGGTTCAAACGCTCGATGAGAAGGGCTTCGGCCTCGTCTTCCGAGAGGCGATCGACGTCCACGCGGCGAAGGGCGGGCTCGGCCGCCCGCGCCGCGGGCGAGGATGCCGAGAACAGGTCGAGCGTGCGGCCCAGGTGCTCGACGAGGGCGTTGACGTTCGGGTAGTTCATGGTGAGCGTCGCGGGCAGCCGGCAGTTGAGCTCGCTCTGCAGGCGGTTGCGGAGCTGCAGGGAGAGGAGCGAGTCCATGCCCATCGACCAGAACCCCTTGCCGGGGTCGATGCTCGCCGCGGAGTAGGTGCCGAGCACCTTCGCCACCTGGAGGCGGACGTACTCGGAGAGCTTGTCCCGGCGCTCCGCGGGGGGCAGCGTCCCGATTCGGCGGCCGACGTCGTCGGGGCGGGCTTCCGCGGGCGCCTCGCGGCGCGGAGCCAGGCGCTCCAGGAAGGGGGGGACGCTCCCGAGACGGGCGAGGTAGCGCTCGAAGCTCAACCGGAAGAGGGCCGCCCGCGGCCGGCCTTCGGCGACGAGATCGCCGAGCGCCTCGAGCGCCTCCTCGGGCAGGAGCTCGCCCCAGCCGTCGTCCGCGAGCTTGCGGCGCAGCGCCTCGGGCATGCGCGCGGCCATGCCGGAGCGAGCCCAGGGTCCGAAGTTCACCGAGAGCCCCGGCCTGGCTG
>JBKPBQ010000269.1:0-8092 GCA_046726955.1 Acidobacteriota bacterium | reverse complement strand
ATGCCGAACCATCCTCGGCAGGACCGGGGGAGGCGGTGCCGTCAGAGGCGGGGAGTGCCGTGGAGCAGATCGCGGTGGCATTCCCACGTGAGACCGCGTCGGTGGAGCCCGCAGAGGAGCCGGTCGTGATGGAGGAGCCAGGCACTGTGATCGAGGTGAAAGAGCAGGAGCCGGCCCCCGAGGTGGAAATCCTGGACGAAGAAGGAGGTGAAGCCGAAGAGTGAGCGGGGAGCCGTTCAGAAGGGAGGTGGTTCCTCCTCCGCATCGGGGGGCATCGGGTGACGTCTCCATGAGCGAGGAGGGACAGCATCGCTGACGAAGTTGGACGAATGACGAGAGTGAAATGAAAGCGGTGGGGCGATGAAACCACGAATCATTCTGGCCATCGTGGTACTGGCAGGAGCCTCGTTCCCAACCTGGGCGCTGGCCCAGGTGTCGGGGTCTGGTGGGGTGGCGGATGACCGAGCGGCGGCAGCAGCCCGGGTCGAGCCAGCCGCCCCGGTAACCTTCCTGACGTTCACAGGCCGGGTAGATCACGCGGCCGCTGGAACGGGGCTGCGCAACTTCGATTCGGGCACCATCCGCCTGCGTGGCATTCCTGCGGGCTCTACCGTCGTCCGCGCGTTCCTCTACTGGGCCATGATTTGCCCAGTAGGTGCCGTGTGCCCTCCTGTGGTACCGATCGAGTTCGAAGGCCGCACGATCGACAGCAGGCTCTTCTGCACTGGTGCCCAGCCCTGCTGGGTCGCCGGCGCATCCCTCGGGGCGTACCTCGCGGACGTGACGGGCCTGATGCCGGGAACGACGACTGCGGTCGTCGCCAACAAGGTAATCAACGGCGACTACCAGATCAGCCGCTTCCCCTTCAACGCGTCTGAGCGCGACGGCCGCGATCCGTGGGTACCAGCCACCACCCTGACACCGAAGGTGGAAGGAGCCACCCTGGTGGTGGTCTACAGCAACCCCAGCCTCCCCATCACGGGTCGGGTCTACCTTCACCACGGCTGCGACTTCTTCGTCGGGACGCTGAATGTGTCCAACGCCCTCGCCCCCGTCGCCCCCTCACCAATCGCCTTCGTCAGGTCCACCAGGTTCGGCGCGGATGGCCAGGTGGGCACGAGCACCAATGCCAGCCCTGCTTTCAGTGAAGAGAAGACCTTTTTCGGCGGTCCCAGCGCGAATTGTGCGGCGGCAGCTCTGACCCAGATCGCGGGTGACGGCTCTGCCCGTAACCACGACAGCGATTGGAACGGCAGCGACGGCGGGCCGCTCAACCAGCTCTGGGACACCCACACCACGACCGTCACGGGCCTGCTGGGCGCGGGTGCCGCCAATTACTGCGTGCGATATGTCGCCAACGGGGATTGCATGAACGCCATCGGCTACGTCCTCAGCGTGCGCTAGGACCATGGCTTCTGGCGCGTGACCCTGGGAGTCACGTTCGGATTCGACTATAGTTGCGGGGATCGAGGCTTGACATTGTACTAATGTTCTAGTACAATACTTCATGTGGGTCTTCTCTCCCTCGACCCCCGCGACAAGACGCCCCTCTACGCCCAGCTCGAGCGAGGGCTGCGCGCGGCGATCGCCACGAGCAGGCTGCGCGTGGGCGATCAGCTGCCCACCGTCCGGCAGCTGGCCGTGGACCTCCGGATCAACGCCAATACCGTCGCGAGGGTCTACTCGGAGCTCGAGCGCGCCGGTGTCATCGAGACCCGCCGCGGCGTCGGGTCGTTCATCAGCGCGACACCCGCCCAGGCCCGGCCCACGCGTGAACACGAACAGCGGCTGCGCGCCTTCGTCACCCGCGTGCTCGCCGACGCCGGAGCCGCCGGCTTCGGCCCCGACGAGGTGATCGCGGCGCTGCGCCGCATGCAAAGGGAGGAGCACAAATGATTCCGATCTTCGGCCGTGGTCCGGAGACCTCCGCGGACCGGTTCCCGCCCCTGAACGTGGTCGCGATCGCGATCCTGCTCGGCGCGCTCGGCCTCGGGACCCTCGGCTCATGGGCGGCCGGCAGTGCCGTCCCCCTGCTCGTCATGATCCTGATCGGCGTCCTGCTGATGCCGTCGCCGCAGATCGCGCGGCAGTGGGAGCGCGCCGTCGTCCTCCGGTTCGGGCGCTTCGTCGGGCTGCGGGGGCCGGGCCTGTTCTGGATCGTCCCCTTCGTGGACCGGGTCTCTTCGTGGATCGACCAGCGCACGATCACGACGAGCTTTGCCGCCGAGCAGACGCTCACCGCGGACACGGTGCCCGTCAACGTGGACGCCGTCCTCTTCTGGATGGTGCACGACGCCGAAAGGGCCGCGCTCGAGGTGCAGGACTACGCGCAGGCCGTGAGCTGGGCCGCGCAGACCGCACTCCGCGACATCATCGGCCGCACGACGCTCACCGACCTCCTGCGTGGCCGCGAGCGGATCGAGGAGGAGCTGCAGAAGCTCATCGACCAGCGGTCGAGCCCGTGGGGCGTCACCGTCTCCTCGGTGGAGATGCGCGACGTCGTCATCCCCGGGGCGCTGCAGGACGCGATGTCGCGCGAGGCCCAGGCCGCGCGCGAGAAGCAGGCTCGGATCATCCTGGGCCAGGCCGAGATGGAGATCGCCCATTCCTTCCAGGAAGCCGCGAAGTCCTACCACGACGACCCGACGGCCCTCCACCTGCGGGCCATGAACATGCTGTACGAAGGGCTGAAGGAGAAGGGAGCCCTCATGCTGATCCCGAGCAGCGCCGTGGAGTCGATGGGCATGGGAGGGATGCTCGGCGCGGCGGCGGTGAGACAGGAGACGCTCGCCTCCAGTCGCGATCGCAAGCCCGAGGGAGCGTGAGGTGCGCTTCGGGGCGGCCGCTGCCGCCGGCATCGGGATCGTTTGCGCGCGGCCGGTCGCGGCCGAGGCCCCGACCGCCCGTTTCGCGAGCGTATCGGTCGAGCCGAGTCGCTCCGCAGATGCGCGCAAGGACATCCGCTTCGAGCCCGAGGGTGCGTGGAGGGCGACGAACTTCACGCTCCGAGAGCTGATCGGGCTCGCGTACCAGCGTCACGGCTTCGACCGCCGGGAGGTCTCGGGCGGCCCGGCGTGGATCGACTCCGAACGATTCGACGTCACCGCGCGAGCCGCAGGACCACGTCTTCGAGCGCGACGGCTTCCCGCGGCAGACCTGGCTGATGTTGCGGATACTGCTCGCTGAGAAATTCAAGCTCGGTGTTCGCACCGAGACGCGGGAGCGTCCGCTTCACGAGCTCGTGCGAGTGAGGGTCGACGGCCCGATCGGCCCCCGCCTCCGCCGATCGGACGTCGATTGCGCCGAGACGATGAAGGCACTCGCCCGGGGAGATCGGCCGATACGCCCGGACTGCGGGTTCGCGCCTTATCCCGGCCGCCTCGTCGGCACCGCCGTCACGATGGCCAGTCTGGCGAGCGTACTCTCCGGAACCCTGGACCGCCTCGTGGTCGATCGAACGGACCTCGAAGGCAACTACGATATCGACCTCGAGGGCGTGGAGTTCCGGCCCCCGGGTCCGGCGGGGCCGAGCAACCGGCCGTCGGATACGACCGAGTCCGTCTTCACGACGCTGCCCAAGCAGCTCGGTCTCCAGCTGGAGCCGACGACCGGCCCGGTCGAGACGATCGTCGTCGAGCGAGCCGAGAAGCCTACGCCGGAGTCGACGAGCCCGCCGTGGGCACCGGCACGCCCGCGGGAGCCTTCCGCTCCTCGGGGACGCGGCTCCGGCGTCGCGCGCGCAGCCACTCCTTGACCGACACGAGCCGCAGCCCGTCGAGGTACGTGTAGACGACCGGGACCACGACGAGGGTGAGGAGCGTCGACGTGATGAGCCCGCCGATGACGGCGCGGGCCATGGGCGCGCGCATCTCCGCGCCCGCCCCGATCGCGAAGGCGAGGGGGAGCATGCCGAAGATCATGGCGAGCGTCGTCATCACGATCGGCCGCAGGCGCGTGCTCCCCGCCTTCACGAGGGCCTCGTCGCGCGACATCCCGTCTCTCCGCGCCTGGTTCGCGAAGTCCACGAGCAGGATCGCGTTCTTGGTCACGAGGCCCATGAGCATGATGAGGCCGATCATGCTCATGATGTTGAGCGTGTCTCGCGTGAAGAGCAGCGCGAGGGCGACCCCCACGAGCGAGAGCGGCAGCGACAGCATGATCGAGAAGGGATGGGTGAACGAGCCGAACTGCGAGGCGAGGATCAGGTAGATGAAGATGACGGCGAGCGTCAAGGCCTGGAACATGTTCGCGAACATGTCCTTCAGCTCCTCGGCGTCGCCCCCGGGCAGGATGTCGTACCCGGGCGGGAGGGAGATCCGCGCGCTCGCCGCTTCGATGTCGGCCACGATGTCCCCGAGGGGCCGTCCGTCAGGGTTCGCGGAGACGCGCACCTCGCGCTGCAGGTCCTTCCGGCGGATCGTGGAGGGCCCGCTCCCCGCGTCCGCCCGCGCGACCTCCCGCAAGGGAACGAGGATCTTGTCCTGGTTCGCGTCGTCGCGGTCGGTGGGGACGTTCAGGAAGAGGAGGTCCTCGGCGAAGCGGCGCTGGTCGGGGCGCAGCCTCACCCGGACGTCCCAGCTGTCTCCCGCCGCGTCCTCGATCGTGGTCGCCACGTCGCCCGCCACCGCGGCCCGCAGCGTCGTGCCGATCGGTCCGATGTTGAGGCCGAGGTCGCTGGCTCGGCGCCGGTCGATGTGGACCCGGAGCTCCGGCTTCGACTTCTCGAGGCTCGTCTCGATGTCCGCGACGCCCCGGATGCCGCGCATGGCCGTCGTCAGCTCGCGCGAGATGCGGTCGAGCTCGTCCACGTCCGTGCCGCGCACGCTGAGCTGGATCGGCTTCTGCCCGAAGGGTCCGGCCTCGAAGAGGCCGTAGGTCAGGCCCGGCACCTCCTCGATCACCTGCCGCGCCTCGCGCAGGACCTGGCTGAACGTCTTGCCCGACCCGGGCTTGAGCCTCACGTACGTGTTGCCCTGGTTGACGGGGCGGTAGGTCGTCCCCGCCTCTCCCACCGTCGTGTACGTGTACTCGACGTCGGGCAGGGTGTTCAGCCGTCGTACCATCTCCCGCGCCCGGTCGCCCGTCTCGCGCAGCGTCGTTCCCGGGCTCGCCTTGAAGGCGATCTGGTACTCCCCGCGGTTGAAGTCGGGCATGAAGTCGCCGCCGAGGAGGCCGAGCGTGAGGAGGCCGGCCACGAACGTGCCGAGGGCGAGGACGAGGACGCGGCGGCGGTGGCGGAGGCACCAGGCGAGGAGCCGCTCGTAGCGGACGTGCAGGTCGTCGAACCACCGGTTGAAGCGCTGGAGGGCGCGGCCGAGGCGGGTCTCGTGGCGGTCCTCCTCGATGTCGGGGTCCACCCACTTCGAGGAGAGCATGGGGTCGAGCGTGAAGCTCACGAAGAGCGACACGAGCACCGCCGCGGCCACCGTGATCCCGAACTCGTAGAAGAAGCGCCCGACGAGGCCGCCCATGAAGGCCACGGGGATGAAGACCGCGACGATCGTAAACGTGGTGGCCATGACCGCGAGCCCGATCTCGGCCGTGCCGTCCTCCGCGGCCTGCACGTGGTCCTTGCCCCGCTGCAGGTGCCGGACGATGTTCTCCCGGACCACGATCGCGTCGTCGATGAGCATCCCGATGGCGAGGGAGAGGCCCATGAGCGTCATCACGTTGAGAGTGAAGCCGAACGCCTTCATGGCCGCGAAGGCGGCGATGACGGAGATGGGGAGCGTGAGGCCGGTGATGACCGTGGACCGCCACGAGTTCAGGAAGAGGAAGACGATGAGAACGGTGAGGATGCCCCCCAGGATCATCGTGGTGTTGACGTCGTGGATGGATTCCCGGATGAACGTCGAGTCGTCGCGCACCACGTGCAGCATCACGCCCGCCGGCAGCTCCTTCTGGATCCGCTCGACCGCGTGCTTGATCCCGTCCGCGACCGCTACCGTGTTCGCCCCCGACTGCTTGAGCACGTCGAGAGCGAGCGCCGGCGTCTCGTCGAGGAGGGCCAGGTTCTTGGGCTCCTCGACCCCGTCCACCACCTGGGCGAGGTCGCGCACGAGGATGGCGGCGCCGCCGCGCTGCTTCACGGGGATCGCGGCGATGTCCGCGGCGGAGCGTCCGCGCGCGGCCACGCGCACGAGGGCCTCCGTCGTCCCGCGGTCGGCGGAGCCGGCGGGCGCGTCCACGTTCTCGCGCCCGAGTGCTATCACCACGTCCGCCAGCGAGATCCGGTAGGCCTCGAGGCGGGCGCGGTCCACGACGACCTGGATCTCCCGCTTGCTCTCCCCCACGAGGTTGACCGCGCCCACTCCCGGCACGTTCTCGAGCCGCCGCTTGATCACCTTGTCCGCGAGCTGGGTGGCGGCGGCGGGGGCGAGCCCGGGCGCGTTCACCGACAGCGAGACGATCGGCAGCTCGCCGGGGTCGATCCTCTGGACGATGGGCTCCTCGATCTCCCGCGGCAGCGTGCCGCGGATGCTCGCGACCTTGCCCCGGATGTCCTGGCTCGCGACCTGGGTGGGGATCTCGAGGTGGAACTGGATGAGGATGCTGGAGAGGCCCTCCTGCGACGTGCTCTCGACGTGCTTGATCCCCTCGACGGTGTTGATGGCCTCCTCGATCTTCTTCGTCACCTCCCGCTCGACGGACTCGGGCGACGCCCCCGGGTAGACGGTGGTGACGGTGACGATCGGGAACTCGACGTCGGGGAACTGGTCGACCTTGAGCTGGCGATAGGACGCGAGGCCCAGCACGGCGAGGGCCACCATCATCATGGTGGCGAAGACGGGCTGCCGGATCGACAGGTTGCTGAGGAACATGGCGTCCGCCGGCCTACTGGGCGCTCGGCGCGCTCGCGCCGCTTCGCGCGTGCTCGACCTCGACGAACGTCCCCGACCCGAGCGTCGACGGCGGATCGAGCACCACGACCTCGCCCGCGAGCAGGCCCTTCGTCACCTGGACGGCGGCGGCGCTCTCGACGCCGAGGCCGACCGCGCGTCGCTCCGCCTTGCCGCCGACGACCACGAAGGCCTGGGCCTCGTCCGGCCGTGCGCCGTCGCGGACGAGGGCGGAGGGCGAGACCACGAGCGCCTGCTTCGTCGTCCCCACCCGCACGGCGGCGCGGGCGAAGAGCCCGCCCACGAGGTCCTTCTGGCCGGGCACCTCCACCACCGCCTCGAACGATCGCGTCCGCTCCTCGACGAGAGGCGTGACGCGCGCGACCTTGCCCGCGGCGTGGAGGCCGGGAACGGCGTCCACGGTGACGTCCGCCGTCGCTCCCAGCTTCACCTTCGCCCAGTCCGCCGAGGGCACCGAGGCCCGGAAGTCGAGCACGGCGTCGTCCACCAGCGTGAAGATGGGCGTGCCGCTCGCGAGCATGGAGCCGGGGTCGGCCAGCCGCCGAGCCACCCGGCCCGTGAACGGAGCGACGACGCGGGTGCGGGCGCGCTGCTGGGCGGCGATCGCCTCCTCCGCCCGCGCCTGGGCGAGGGAGGCGTCCGCGACCTGGAGCGCCACCTGGGCGGAGAGGTGGTCCTTGTCGGTGATGCCTCCCGTCTTCAGGAGGTTGTCGGCGCGCTCCTTCTCCGCCTCCGCGTGCGCGCGGTTCGCCTGGGCGACGGCGAGCGCGGCCTTGCTCCGCTCGTGGGAGAGGCGGTAGTCGGTCTCGTCGAGGAGCGCGAGCGTCTCCCCCGCCGTGACCTTCGTGCCCTCGTCGCGCAGGACGCGCACGAGCCGGGCCGCGACCTCGGCCACGATCTGGACCTGCGCCCGCGGGCGGAGCGTGCCCGTGAGCACGAGGTCCTCGTCGAGATCGCGCGTCTCGACGCTCGCCGTCCGCACCGGCAGCCCTCGGGGCTTGTCGGGGACGGCGGTCTGGGCCCCGCCGCAGGCGGCGAGGACGAGCGCCGCGAGCAGGGTGCTCAAGAAGCATCCTTCGACAGCCGCGCGCGCGGTGCCGCGCGCCGCGTGAGGACACTCTTCAGCACCCTGCCCCGCTACGACCTTCCGCATCGTCTGTGACTTCATCGGTCGGTTCCGGATTCGTTCGGGGGAATGGTCGGCGGCTCCGGCGCGGACGGGCTCGTCTCGC
>JBKPBQ010000268.1:0-5372 GCA_046726955.1 Acidobacteriota bacterium | reverse complement strand
GTGAAGGGCCATGGGCGCAGATGCTATCCCAGGCCTGCCCGCGGACGATCAGCGGCTGCGGGGCTAGCGCTCCTTCGGAAGCACCGCCTCGACGCGCGCGCGCACGCCGTCGAGGTCCTTGTCCACGCGCGCTTGATGAGCGAGCTTCGGGTTCAGGGCGACCGCCCGCTTCAACGTCTCCAATCCGGCATCGGCCTGCCCGTTCGCGACCTGGATCACCGCGAGGTCGTAGAGGACCTCCGGGAAGATCGGCGCCTTCTCGGCGCGGCGGGCCGTCTCCGTCTGGAAGCGCAGCGCGTCCGGGTAGCGCTTCTCGGTAAACGCCGTCCAGCCCCGGTTCCAGAGGTCGTTCACGATGGCGAGGTCGGCGAGCCGGGCGAGCTCGGGGAGGGGATCGGGACTGTCGTCGACGCGTACGTCGATGGCGCGGTCCGTGAAGCCGTTGTACCCGCCCTTCTCGCGCGCCACGAGGAGCGCCGCCGACTGCTTGCCGCGGCTGTCGCCGCCCGCCACCTCACCGGCTCGGAGCGCGGCCACGAGACGGAGGGCGAGCGGCTGCCCGGCGCTGTCGAGAAAGCCCTTCTCCATCGCCGCGACCACCGGCTCTCCGGTGAGGATGTTCCCCTGCACGGCGTAGCTCGGGCCGCGCCGTCCTCCCGCCCACGCGTTGCAGCCGGGCCCGCTGTACGTGGCGGACCGACCGTCGGCGGCGACGACGCCGATCTGGCGCGACTCGCGGCCGGCATCGCCGCGAGTCAGCACGGAGACGACCTCGTCCGGGGCGAGTCCGGCGCCGAGGAGGTCGAGGCCGCGGGCGCCGTAGGTCGTATTCGCGTTGGCCTGGGTGGCGACGGCCCCCGCGCCGGCCCGAACCCACGGCACGACGCTGCCCACGGAAAAGAACCGGCTCGCCACCGCCACCCCCACCTCTCCCGCAGCAGGATCGGCAGCGACGATCGAGAAGGTCGAGGGCGGCGGCGGCTCCGCTCTCGCGGAGACGGGAGCCGCCACGGCAAGCAGGAGAGCGAGCGACCTTCGCATCAGATTCCCGCGTACCAGGAATACCCTGCCGACGGCGACCCGGAGCCCAGGCCATCGCCGATGCCGACCGCGGTGTCCGTCACCGTGATGCGCGAGAGGTACTTCAGGCTCTTGTAGCCGAGCTGGCGGGCGACCTTGAGGCGGAGCGGCGCGCCGTGGTCGAGGGGAATGTCCGTCCCGTTCATGCCGTACGCGAGCACCGTCTGCGGATGGAGCGCGTCCTCCATGTCGATGCTGTCCCACCACTCGTCGAACGTGAAGAAGAAGACGTACCGCGCCTCGGGACGGATGCCCGCTCGCTCCAGCACGAACGAGAGCGGCACGCCCGTCCACTCCGCGATGAAGGACCAGCCCTCTTCGCAGGCCTGGTGGATGATCTGGCTGCGGGACGGAAAGGACTTGAGCTCGGCCAGGGAAAGGGACCCGGGGCGGTCCACCAGGCCATCGATCACGAGCCGCCAGTCCGCGAACCCTCCTGCCATCAGCCGCTGGTACGGCTCCGTCTTCGGCGCCTTCCCGTTCACCGGGACGACCGTCGAGATCTGGCTGCGGTCGAACTCGCGCGCCATCGAGGGAAGCCGCGTGAGGAGCCGCTGCCCGGCATAGGTGAGTGTCTCGCTGAGGCCGTAGATCCCGCGGCGGTTTGCGGGAACGAGGCCGCAGCGATCGAGAAGCCGCCACCCGGCCCCGAACACTCCCACGCCGGCGACAGCGCCCAGCCCCGTCTTGATCACGGCTCGCCGTGTGAAGCCTGCGCCGGCCACGCCCTCTCCCGGCCCGTGTCCCGTGACCATCGCCCGCATGCGATGGCGGAAGCCGGTGATCGCGACCATCGCCACGTGCACGAGGAGGAAGAGGACGAGTGCTCCCGCCGCGAGGAAATGGACGGTCCGCGCCGTCTGCTGGCCGCCCCACGCCGTCGCCAGAAACGGGAAGACGGAGACCGCAGCCGGGGACATCCCGAGCCCGGTCCAGATCATGAGCGGGAACAAGACGAAGACGACCGCGGTGTAGCTCGTGCGCTGGAGGACGTTGTAGCTCGCAAGATCCGCCTCGCTCGATCGCTCGCGCCGCAGGTGACCGCGGACGACGCGTCCGATCTCGCTCAGCGTGAGCGTTCCCCGCGCCGGCAGCAGGTTCCGGCGGAAGTGACGCGACAGGAGACCGGCCACGACGTACACGAGGCCGGTCGCGACCGAGACCCACGCGGCGAGAAAGTGCAGGTAGCGGCCGGGTCCGCGGATGGGGACGTCGAGCACGAAGGGCAGGGGCAGCTCGACGAGCGCCGGCCCTCCCACGCCTCCCGCCTCGCCCCAGTAGAGTCGCGGATGCGCAAGGAGGATCGTGATCCCGCTCAGGACGAGAACAAGGAAGCTGAGGGCGCTCGTCCAGTGGGTGGCCCGGACCAGTGCGGAGTGCCGGCGCGCGCCGGCAGTGGCTTCAGCTTGCATGGAAACCTCGGCGCCGAGGCTAGCACGGCCGCCGGCAGGCGCCTAGCGCGCGGCTCCTCCGCGCACCCGGCTCGTGATCGTCGGCGCGACGAGCACCACGAGGAGCACGAGCGGCCACAGGCGGCCCCGCGCGAGGTCGTACTCCGCGGCCAGGGACTCGAAGGTCATTCCCGCCACGTAGTGGCCGAAGAGGAACTCGAAGGCGACCGTGAGCACGAGCCAGAAGAGCCCGACCGCGATGAGTCCTCCGGTCCCGACCGGACCCAGCCAGGGGTGCAGGAAGGCGGTCGTGCCGAGGATCAGCGCGATCCCGGTCACGCACGCCGCCTGGCGGGCCGCGTCCTCGCCGAGTCGGGGCTGGAGCACGAGCACGCGGAAGGTCCCGTTGACCATCATCACGGCGAGAAGGAGGAGCCAGGCCGCGCCCGCCCGGGCGAGAAGCCTCACGCCCTCGCCTCGCGCTGCCGCTGAAGGACCGCGCCGAGCCTCGCGATCCCCTCCTCGATGACGGCGGGCGCGCAGTAGGAGAAGTTCAAGCGCAGCGTTCGCTCACCCCCGCCTCGCGGGAAGAACGAGGCTCCGGGCACGAAGGCCACCCTCTCCCGCAGCGCCGCGTCGAAGAGCGGCGCGCTCACGAGAGGGGGCGGGAGCGTTACCCAGAGGAAGAGGCCGCCCTCGGGGCGTGTCCAGGTGACGCCCTTCGGGAAGTGCCGGGCGAGGGCGGCGAGCATCGCGTCGCGCCGCTCTCCGTAGACCTGGCGCACGTCGCGGACGTGGCGGTCGAGGAACCCCTGCCGCGCGACTTCGTGGGCGACCATCTGGCAGAAAGTGCTCGTGTGCAGATCGGCGCCCTGCTTCACCTGCACGAGCCGATGGATGACGACCTCGGGGGCCACGATCCAGCCCACGCGCAGCCCCGGCGCGAGCGTCTTGGAGAGCGTGCCCAGGTAGAGGACGTTGCCCGTGAACGCGCGGCCGCCCGCGGAGCCGTGGTACTCGGCGTCCAGGCTGACCAGAGGCGGGAGGTGATCGCCCTCGTAGCGGAGCTGGCCGTAGGGATCGTCCTCGACGATGGGCACGCCGTAGTGGTTGGCGAGCTCCACGAGGCGCTTGCGCCGCCTCAGGGAGAGCGTCACGCCCCTCGGGTTCTGGAAGTTCGGCAGGACGTACAGGAACTTCGGCCCCGCGCGCAGCTCCCCTTCGAGCCGACCGACGTCGAGACCCTCGTCGTCGACAGGGACGCAGAGGTACTCGGGCTGGCAACCCGTCCAGGCCTGCAGCGCGCCGAGGTACGTTGGGGCCTCCGTGAGAACGCGGTCGCCCGGGTTCACGAAGAGCCGGCCCACGAGGTCGAGGCCCTGCTGCGACCCCGACGTGATGAGCACGTTGTCGGGCGTGACCTCGATGCCGTAGCGGGCCATGTGGCGGACGAGGAGCTCGCGCAACGGCAGGAAGCCCTCGGTGCTGCCGTACTGGAGGGCGGCCGAGCCGTGCTCCTTCAGCACGCGATCGCAGGCAGCCGCGATCTCCGCGCGGGGAAAGACCTCGGGGGCCGGCAGCCCTCCCGCGAACGAGATGACGTCCGGCTTCTCCGTGACCTTGAGGAGCTCGCGCAGGATCGAGCTCGTCATTCGCTGCGTGCGCTGCGCGAACCGCTCCGCCCAGAGGGTGGTCAGGGGGAGGGTCGCGCTGGGGTGGGCCTCCGTCTCGAGAAGGGTCATGGGCGGCCTACAGGCCGCGCTGCACGGATCCCAGGTACGCCACGAGGCTGCGGATCGCGTCGTCGACGCTCGTCTCCGTCCCCTCGGTGCGGTTGAAGGCCGTCCCCCACGCCGGCATGTCGTCGGTCCCGTGCGCCCTCACCTCGCTGCCCTTGGAGATGACCGTGAACACGCGAGCCGCCGGGTACGTCCCGCCGGCGCGCTTCGTGAGCAGAGTGAGGTCGGGGACGGGCACGCGCAGCTCCTTCGCGAGCGGACCGTCGCCCCGCGCGGTCTTGCCGTGGCAGGACACGCAGTACCGCTCGTAGGTCGTTCCGCCCTTGGCGATCGTCTCCTTGTCGGGAGCGGTTGGCGCCCCCGGAGCTCCTGCCGAGGAGACGAACGCGCCGAAGGCCGCGGCGACCAGGCCTCCGACGAGGAGGCCGGCGGAAGCCGGATAACGCCTGAGCAGGGTCATCATCGTTACACCTCGGCGGTCTCGACGTCTGCCCGGACGGCTGCAAGGGACGAGCCACAGAAGCCGGTTCGTATCTCCTGGATAAGACGCTGTTTCGCGCCTCACTCGTGGCGCCCCGCGCGCAGATCCTGCGTCGGCCCGCGAGCCTTGCGCGCGACACGCTTCCCCGCCGCGCCACCGCTCCGGCGAAGCCGCCGCGCGCGAGAGACTTGGCGGCCGACCGATTTCGTCGCCCGGTGGCACGGGGATTGTTCTCGCTTTCGTGCGGGAACCTCAGGTGACGCGCACTCCTCCCGTCGTCCTCGACTCCGCAGACCTCGACAGCCTCTTCGCCGCGCTGCGCGAGCGCGGCTTCACCGTCGTCGGTCCGACCGTGCGCGACGGCGCGATCGTCCTGGACGAATTGGAGAGTGCGTCGCGGCTGCCCGTCGGCTGGCGCGACGAGCAGGCGCCGGCCCGCTACCGCCTCGAGAGGGACGCCGGCCCTCGGACGTTCGCCGCTCGCCTCGGTCCGCACTCGTGGAAGCGCTACCTCCACCCGGAGCGCCTCACGCTCTGGCGGCTCGGAGCGGACGGAGCGCCCGAGCCCGAGGCGGCTCCTCCGCGCCGCGCGTTCTTCGGCGCGCGACCGTGCGATCTCGCCGCGATCGCCCGGCTCGATCGCGTGATGGCGTGGGGCGCCGTGCCCGACCCCGCCTACGT